>JANNLW010000068.1:0-9671 GCA_031397145.1 Sphingomonadales bacterium
CAATACCGACGGCGGATGCCTTGCCTGCGGAGAGCCCATAGGCGCCTCAGGCTTGAGACAGGTATACGAAAACACTGTGCAGTTGCGCGGACGTGGAGGTGGCAGGCAAGTGCCCAATGCCCCCAAGACGGCTTATAGTCATGTTTACGGCGCACCCGGACTGTCCGGCGTGGCCATTCTGGAGAGATAATATGGGGCGTATGTCGGGTAAGGTTGCCCTGATTTCGGGTGGTGCTGAAGGCATTGGTGGTACGCTGGCGCAAATGATCGTGGCCGAAGGCGGCAGCGTAATGTTGGGCGATCTGCAACTGGACAAGGCCAAGGCACTTGCCGGGGAACTCGGCGAAAATGCTGATGCGGTTGCGCTCGATGTGCGTGACCTGAAGGCTTGGGAGGCCGCGGTGGCGGCAACCGTGGAGCGGTTCGGAAAGCTGACCACACTTTGCAATGTCGCGGGGATTTCTGAACCTGGCAATACGGTCGATGTCGATCTCGACAGTTGGCACCGGCACATCGACATCAATCTCAATGGCACCTTCTATGGATGCCGCGCGGCACTGCCCGCTCTGGCGAAGGCAGGTGAGCCAGCAACAATTGTCAACATCGGTTCAATGCTCTCGAACCGGGCTGGAGCGAACATGGCAGCCTATTGTGCATCCAAGGCCGCCGTTACCCATTTGACCAAGACGGTGGCGCTCGATTGCGCAGCCAGGGGCCTGCCAATCCGTGCAAACACTGTTCATCCCGGCGCAATCCGCACGCCGATGTACAATCGCTATGTTTATTCCGGCACAGCGACGCCCGAGGAGATAGAAACGGCAATGGCGTCTGCTCACCCGATGAACAGGGTTGGCGAGCCTGAAGAAGTTGCAAAAGCGATCATCTTCCTGTCGTGCGACGATTCCAGTTTCACAAGCGGTGCCGACCTGAATGTCGATGGCGCCAGTTCGATCAGGGAATAGAATATGGCCAAGCGCATTGATGCCCATTTTGTCGCCGTCGGAAAGTATCATGATATCGACTATGCCCGGCTTGAATTGCTGAAACTTCTTGCCGAGCATTCGGAAATCCGCACAACGGTCGCTTGCGATTTTGCCGACATAGAGCGGTTGAACGCATGCAGCATGCTGATCACCTACACCTGTGATTTCATGCCGACCCGCGATGAAGCTGCCGCCATTCGCAAATGGGTGGAAGCAGGCGGAAAATGGCTTGCGCTTCATGGCACCAATTCCATCCTGAAATTCACCGATGCCGGTGTGGATGCCCCCAATGACCGCCCGGACATGATGGAAATGCTCGGCACCCAGTTCAAGGCCCATCCACCGATCGGCACCTTCAACGTCGAGGTAACCAATCACGAGCATGAGTTGACGCGAGGAATCGTTGACTTCGTTACCGAAGACGAACTCTATCTGTCACACACGACTGCCGAAATCGATATACTGCTCCAGACCCGTTTTGAGGGCGAGGCCACAGGCTTCGTCGATCATACCTGGCCCGATACGGCGGTTCCCCTTCTCTACACGCGCGATATGGGCAAAGGACGCATCGTCTACAACGCGCTCGGCCACTGCAGAGGCCATTATGACTTACCGGGAATGCAGGACTTTTATCCTGTGCCAGAGCGCTGCTCGTGGAACTATCCGGTCTACTATGAACTTTTGAGGCGCGGGATTACATGGGCAATGCGCACTTGAGATTGCTAGTTGACCGCGCGATCCTTGCCGACCCAATAGGGCGCTCGCAGTTCGCGGCGAAGGATTTTTCCTGAAGGATTGCGCGGCAACGCTGGTATGAAGTCGACCGATTTCGGGCATTTGTAGCCCGCTATACTTTGCCGGGCATGGGCGATGATGTCAGCCTCGGTTAGGTCCGCACCAGGTTTCAGCACAACGCAAGCCTTGACGGCCTCGCCCCATTTTTCATCTGGCACGCCAATAACGGCGACGTCGGCAACGAAGGGATGACTGTAGACAGCATTTTCGACTTCTGCCGGATACACATTCTCGCCACCCGAAATGATCATGTCTTTGACCCGATCATGAATATAGAGATACCCATCCTCGTCCAGATAACCTGCATCTCCCGTGCGCAACCAACCATCCTTGTCGATCGTCGCTGCCGTCGCTTCGGGCATGTTCCAATAGCCCTTCATATTCTTCTTTGACCTGGTAGCAATTTCGCCAACTTCCCGCGTGGGCACGATGTTGCCGATTTCGTCAACGACCTTGATTTCAACTCCGCTGAGCGGTTTGCCAACCGAACGCATGCGCTCATTGCCATTGGGATCATGGTCTTCAGGGTTGAGGGCGACAATTGTCCCTGATGTTTCAGTCATCCCGTACATCTGGATAAAGCCGCAGCCGAACACCTCGATGCTGCGCTTCATCAGGTCGAGCGGGATGGGCGATGCGCCATACATAATGTATTTTAGCCGCGAGAAATCAATCTCGTTGACGCGCGGATGGTTGAGCATGATCTGGATGGCCGCTGGCACCATGAAAATCTTGGAAATGCCATATTGCACCAGAAAATCGAAGGCCATGCTGGGATCATATTCGCGCACCACCACGGCATGCGTGCCGCCATGCATGATGCCAATGCCATAGCCAGTTCCGCTGACATGGAAACAGGGCATAGCCAGCAAGCTGGTTTCGCCCGGGTCCGAGCGTTGCCAGTCCTCCAATGCGGCTTCTTCTTCGGGTGTTCGTTTTGTCAGGATCGATCCATGAGTCATGATCGCGCCTTTGGGATGCCCGGTCGTACCTGACGTGTATAGCTGGATTGCGTCATCATTGGCGGCACAGACGATATTTGCGTCACTCTCGTCGAATCCGTCGCGCCACGTCCGATAGTCCGGAATATCGCCAGCTGCGCCTTCCGAACCGAAGATCGTTTCAACATAGGCAAGCGATGGCTTGATCTGGCGCATCAAGTCCGTGAATTCCGGCCCGATAAACAACACGCGCGCCTTGCAGTCGTTGACGATATAAGAGACCTCAGGGGGAGCCAGCCGCCAGTTGATCGGCGTCATCACTGCACCAACTTTTGCGACCGCCGCCAGAATCTCGAAATAGATATGCGAATTCTTGCCCATATAGGCGACCCGATCGCCGGGCTTGACGCCAAGGGAGATCAGGCCGTTTGCCGCCTGGTTGCTGCGGCGATGAAGATCGCCATAAGTCATCTCATCGCCTTCAAAAGTGAAGGCAATCTCACCACCGCGCTCGCACGCCTGGTAACGGATGACATCGCCGATCGTGGTGACTTCAGATTGTTGCATGACGATTCCTATAGATGCCTCTGTCAGCAATTCGCCCTACCATATTCACTAGCTGCCAAGGCACATTGTCAAGCTAGGATGGGTGTCAAAGCAGGCATGACAAGGAGAGCGAATAATGGCACTGGTATCGGTGGTTTGTGCAACTGGCAGGCAAGGACTTGCGCAGGTTCGGCAACTCGTTGCAGCAGGTCATAAAGTACGCGCCTTGTCTCGCAGCGAGAACCCGAATTTGGGAATGACCAACGCCGATATCGAAACGCGCCAAATGGATCTCTATGATCCGGCAACCTATGTGCCTGCGCTCGAAGGGTCGGATGCCATCTTCTACACCCATCCGTTGCAGGCACGTGAGGATCGGTCAACGCTCGCGGGCGCTGTCGGGCGCGCTGCGAAGGTAGTGGGCGCCAAACGTTTCGTCTGGAACACGTCAAGCTGGATTCCCGACAAGCCTGGCGATGCGCATACCTATGCCGGAAACACGGCAGGGATCAATGAGTTGTGGCGATCGGGTGTGCCGGCGACGGTCTTTGGTTCGGTGCTGTTCATGGACAATCTCCTGACCAATTGGGCACGGCCCTTTATCGTGCATGAAAGTCGCTACGTCTATCCGCACAAGGCCCATCTAGAGGCAAACTGGATCAGCCTTGACGATGTCGGCAAGATCATGGTCGCTTCGCTGGACCGACCCGACCTCGAAGGGGCTTGGATGAACATCGGCGGCCCACAACGCCTCAAGCCGCCCGAGGTTGCTGCGACCCTGTCACAGGTTTTTGGACGTGAAATCAAATATGATCCCTGCACAGCCGAAGAGTTCGGAGACCTTTTGGTGGCAGCTCTCGGGGACAGCATGCCGGAGGAGATGCGCGCTCCCTATTCTGCGGGTATCGCCGCCTTCTACAATTACAACAACACGGCTCCTACCCAGCCGTTCAAGGTCAATACCGACTACATGCAGGAGCGACTGCCCGAAATCGAGTTTGAAACATTGCTGGATTGGGCAAAGCGGCAGGATTGGTCAGACACGGCGCATAGGCCTTCCGCGGGATAAGGGGGACGACGAGGCTGGCTTAGACGTTGGCCTCGTCAACCCGCTCCCAATCATGGACGGCATCGCGCCTGACAATAAGCCACCGCCCGTCCCTCTTTTCGACCTTGTCACAATAACGTCCAGCGACAATCCAGTCCGTCGCCTTGGCTCCAGTCGGCACGGGGGTTCCATCTTGATGGCCCGCCTCGATCAGATGATAGGCGATAAAATTGGCTTCGGTCGATGCATTCTGCCCGTCATTCGTGAAATCGATATGAACATTGCTGATGCTGTGATGAGTGACAGGAATCGCGCCAAGCGCGGTCCGGGCGAAGCCGACAAACTCATCAGCCGAGCCGACAAATCCACCGTGATTGTGAACATGATCGTCTGCAAAGCACGACCGCACCAGCGCCCAGTCGCGACGGTCAATCCCCTTGCAATACCGGTACAACAGATCGCGGATTTGTTCGCGTGCCCAAAGTTGCTCGCTGATCTCCACGGTCTCTCTCCCTCTTTTTGCTAGGATCGATTGCCTAGCATGTGCCGCTAGTTCGTGGAAAGATGGCAAAAATAACAGGAGCAGCGAAATGGGCAGGCTGACCGGCAAGGTGGCGATCATCACAGGCGGTGCCAAGGGTTTGGGCGAGGCTGACGCCCGGATGTTTGCGCGCGAAGGCGCCATCGTAATCCTGACCGATGTCGACCGGGACAATGGCACCCGCGTTGCTTCCGAAATTGGTGGAAAGGCGGAATTTCACTTTCAGGATGTTCGAGAGGAGGCGGGCTGGAAGGCACTCATTGACGATGTTGTGAAGCGCCACGGAAAGCTGGATATCCTTGTCAACAATGCCGGCGTTGTCGAACTTGGTTCGATCGAAACCCAGACCGAGGAAGAATATCGGTTCATCATGGCCGTCAGCGCGGATGGAACCTTTTTTGGCTGCAAGCACGCGGTTTTGGCAATGAAGAAGACGGGCAGCGGGTCTATCGTCAACATGGCGTCAATCGCCTCCGTGCAGGGAGAGCCTGCCGTCGCTGCCTATTCAGCCGCGAAGGGCGCGATTGAAAGTCTGACGCGTAGTGTGGCTGTGCACTGCGCCAACAACCGATACAATATTCGCTGCAACAGTGTCCATCCAGCGGGAATATTGACCCCAATGGTAATAGGCATTTCCGAAAAGGCCGCCAAGGCAGCACTGCGGCCGGCAAGTGAAGGGCCTCCTCCCAGCAAGCTGGGCGAGCCCGATGACATTGCCTATACCGTTCTTTTTCTGGCGTCGGACGAGTCAAAGTTCATCAACGGTGCGGCGATCCGCGTCGACAATGGAAAGTCCGTGGTTGAGGGCTTCGTCGGCGAACAGACACGATAATAGAGATGGCGATGGATCAATCATACATTGACCAGATCAAACGCCTCATGGAATGGGAAGCCGCGCGGTCGGCGCCGCCCGAAGGCTTTCCGCATCTGCCTGACCTTCCCGCAGGGCGTTACACATCTCAGGAATATTACGACCTCGAACAAACATATATCTGGAAGAAGAGCTGGCTGTTTGCAGCGCACAAGGATGAGGTGCCGGACCCGGGCTGCTTCATGAAATGGGAGAATGCGGGCCAGCCTGTGATTATTGTTCATGGCATGGACGGTCATATTCGGGCGTTTTACAATACCTGTCGCCATCGTGGCGCCCCCGTGGTTCTCGAAGAAAAGGGGCGCTCGTCGCGATTGATTTGCCCGTATCACAACTGGACCTACAAAACCGACGGCGAATTGATCGGCGTAACCGACGCCCAGGATTTTACAAATCTTGACAAGTCCTGCCGCAGCCTGATCCCCATTCGCTGCGAAATGTTCGGCAATCTGGTCTTTGTCAATTTCGACGAGGCCGCAATGTCCCTGCTCGAATGGATGGGCCCGATTGCGGATGAATGGCAGGAATTCCAGTTCGACAAGATCAGGCTGGCGTCGCGCCATTGCTTTGAGCTGAACTGCAATTGGAAAGTCGCGATGGAGGCCAATATGGAGGTCTATCACGTCCCCTTCATCCATCCGGAAACCGTTGCACCGCTGGTCGACCACCGCCGTAACGTCAACACAATCTACCCGAATGGCCATGCGCGGATGCTGGCGCCCGGACCGGCGAATACCAATCGGGAGCATATGCGCCTGATCGACTCACCGCCGGAATGGCAGGAAATCGATACTGTCGGCGAGCTTGGGAGGACCTGCACGCAAAGCTACACGATGTTTCCCAACTGGGTGTCCCCGCTTTCCAACTACTTCGTACCCCCGCTGATTTTCTGGCCCACCGGTCTCAACACCACACGGCTTGAATTGATTACGATGGCGCTGGATTGGGGAGATGGCCCAAGACCGAATTTGTGGACCCTCGAGGATGGAAGGAAACTGAGTCCGGTTATCGCCGAGGATACCCAGTTCGGCGAGGCCATCCAGAAATCAATGGAATCCGACGGCTTCAAGAGCGTGCCACTCAGCTATCAGGAAGCCCGTATTTATAGCTTTCACCAAAGTTGCGACAAGATGATCGGACTCGACAATGTTCCCAATCATCTCGCTGTCGAGCAGGTCATTGGCGAGGACTGGACCTACCCGAACGACCCGCGCGTTGCGCAAATGAACAGGCAAGCGTCAGCATTGGCGACAGATTGATAAAGCGAAAAATGTCCCGAACGACATAGAGCGAGGAAATATGAGCATCTTGGAGAAATTCAGGCTTGATGGCCAAGTGGCGGTGGTCACGGGCGGCGGCAAAGGCATCGGTCGCGCGATTGCGATCGGGCTTGCCGAAGCCGGAGCCGATGTCGCAATTGGCGCGCGAACGGCCACCGACCTGGAAGATGTCGCGCGCGAAATTCGTTCACGCGGACGGCGTGCACTTGCCGTTCCAACCGATGCGACCAGCATGGCGGCGCTTGAAGCTCTCGCCCAAAGAGCCAACGATGAACTTGGACCAATCAATATCTGGGTCAGCAATGCCGGGGGTATTCCCGACGGCACGCCGCGCTATCTCACCAGAACATCCGAGGAAAACTGGGACGCCCAAATCAACCTCAACCTCAAATCCGTTTGGATGGGAGCAGTCGTTGCGGCAAAGCATATGGCCGAAAATGGCGGGGTCATAATCAATACGTCTTCCCGCTCTTCTTTCGGGCCGCAAGTCAAGAATGGTCCCTATGGTGCTGCAAAGGCAGGGGTTAACAGCCTGACCAGCACACTCTCACGCGAACTCGCGCCCAAGATCCGGGTGAATGCGGTTGCACCGGGACCGATACCAACTGAAAACTTCGACCAATGCATGGGAACCGAAGACGAGAGCCGCCGCGAACAATTGCGCGAAATGATCGGCATCCCTCTGCAGCGCTACGGCAAGGAGGAAGACATTGCCGCAGCCACGATTTTTCTCGCATCTCCGGCGTCCAGCTGGGTGACCGGCCAATGCCTTTTTGTAACTGGCGGGCTTTAGTCCGATGGCGGATATCGATGTCCCTAAAGAGACAGATGTATTGATCATCGGCGCCGGAGCCGCAGGCTTGACCGCGGCTTTGGCGGCTCACAGCGACGGTGCAAATGTCGTGATCATCGACAAGAATGATCGGCTTGGAGGAACGGCTGCGATTTCTGGCGGTATTGTCTGGATGGCAGACAATCGACACATGAAATCGGCGGGACTGGAAGACAGTGCTGAAGACGCATTGGCCTATTTCGGCTCGCTTGATCACGGCGAAATGGATGCCGACGTTCTCGCAGCTTTCGTCCGGGATGGGCCGACGGCACTTGCCTTTCTTGAAGATGCAGACGCCCTCCGTCTAAGTATTCTGGACGGTTATCCCGATTATTATCTGGATCGTCCTGGAGCCAAACCGGGAGGTGGACGCGCGCTGGATAACGAACTTTTTGACTTCAGGGAGTTGGGCGATTGGGCCGAAAAGGTATTTGGCGATGGCGTTATCCATCGGCTGATGCTGCGCGAAACGCCGCTTGGCGGTGGATCGGGAATCATTGAGCCGGCGGAGATGCAGCGCCGGATCGATGCCGACCTTCGGGGCTTTGGGCAGGCGTTGATCGGGCGCCTCCTCAAGGCCTGCCTCGATCGCGGAATGGAACCCAAACTCTCCTGTGCGGGCCATCGCTTGTTAATCGAAAATGATCGGATTGTCGGTGCCGAGTTTGATCATGACGGGAACCGCAACAGTGTCCGGGCAAATCGGGGCATTATCCTCGCCACGGGCGGGTTTGAATGGAATGAACAGCTGAAAACCGCATTCTTGCGTGGACCTCTCAACGCGCCGGCCTCTCCTCCTTCCAATACTGGCGACGGGCTGAAGATGGCGATGAGCGTCGGCGCTGGCTTGGGAAATATGACAAGCGCGTGGTGGGTGCCAACCCTATCGGTCGCAGGCGCATATTGGCCGAATGGCGCGCAACGGTCATCGCCTGTGTTGATCGAACGCACGCTGCCGCACACAATTCTCGTCAACAAGGCTGGCGACCGCTTCTGCAATGAAGCGAACAACTATTCATCGCTGGCTGGCGCGTTCCACGTCTTCGATCCTGCGACTTATGATTACCCCAACCTGCCCGCGTTCCTGATTTTCGACCATCAGTATCGACAGCGTTACCCGCTGGCATCGGTGATGCCGGGAGCCGAATTACCGGACTGGATCGCCAGGGCCGACAGCTTGTCGGAACTCGGTGCAGCGATTGGCATCGATGGTGATCAATTGTCGCGCACCGTTTCCAGCTTCAACCTGCATGCGCGCGAGGCCAAAGACCCTGAATTTGGTCGTGGTCAAAGCCCCTACGACCATTTCTATGGTGACAGATCGAGACGGGGCGCAGCGGCGACCCTTGGCCCGATCGAGATTGCTCCGTTTTACGCCGTCGAGATCAGGATGGGTGCCCTTGGAACCAACGGCGGCGCACGCACCAATGCTCAGGCGCAAATTCTGGACGTGGATGGAGTCCCCATCACGGGCCTGTATGGCGCGGGCAATGTGATCAGTTGCCCCACAGGAAGCGTCTATGCCGGGGCGGGAGGCACATTGGGACCTGCATTGACCTTTGGATATATTGCCGGGCGCTCTGCAGCGCGGCTTGCCAATCATTGAACAAAATGGGCGCCATCCAGTGCCGGGAGAAAGCATGATGAAAAGAGTATTGGTGTTGGGTGCAACCGGCGATCAGGGGCATCCCTTGCTGACCCGCATGCATGCTGCAGGTCTTGTACCGGTTGCCGCCCTGCGCAATCCCGCAGCCCTTGCCAAAACCGAATTCGCCGATGTCCAGACAGTTGAAGCCGATCTTTATGACAGGGAATCGATGGTTGCTGCGGCGAA
>JANNLW010000079.1:0-9228 GCA_031397145.1 Sphingomonadales bacterium
CCTGCAGGGGCTTTGGGGCCTTTCTCCTGCAGGACGGCGCCGGGCACAAAGGCGGTGCAGGAGACGGGGGTGCCGGTTACGCACTCCTGCAGCTTTGACCCACCAACGCAAAACACGCCGGACGCTCCCGCGTCCGCACCACGCGTCCCGTCCCCCCTTCCTCCCAAGGGCGCATCGGTGTGCCCGGGGTATATTTGGTTTCAAACGCCAGCGACTTTACTAACCAAAAAGGTTGTCAATCGAGGGTGGCGGAACTGAAAACCATTGCGGGCCCGCAGCGGTCAAATGGAAACAGTGTTCGAGCGGATCCCGAAGTTGTCGCCAGCACAACGCCACCCGCTGCGCAGACTTCCAGAAAGCCGCGGCGGCTCACCCCGATTATGTGCATATCACGCGCGTGTCAGTTCACTTGGCAGCTGGATTAGGCAGGTTGGACAAATGCTCATGAACGATCAGCCAGGTCTTGTTCGGCTGCAACTGATAGACGTCGGTATACCGTATGCGGATTTTTTCGGGGCCGCTTTTTCCTTTGATCTCCACCGTCGCGATTCCCGAGCTTACGAACAAATGCCAACCAAGGATTTGCAGGTTTCGCTTGCCCGGTGAAAAGCTGGTAGGCTGCAACGCGACAAAGCTTTCCGTCCACTTCGTTGCGACGGCACGGTCGGTCGTTGGCTCGTTGGTTGAGGCATCAAAATACACTGCATCGGGAGCATAGTGCTCCATGATCCGGAACGGATCTCCAGACGTGAACGAGGCTTCGGCAGCGTCAGCAATCTTGCCAGCTTCCTCAAGGGTCGGGTGTTCAATCTTTGCAGGTTTGCAGGAAGCCACAAGGACACAAAAAAAGATCGCTAGCGCAAGTTTCTTCATGTCATTGTCCTCTGTTTGAGAATGGCACATGCTGCACCATCCTGATCAGCCTGAACGCAATATAACAGACTGCAAAGCTACGCCGTTGCCGTCGCAACGCAAGCAGATTCATAAATGATCCTGCCTCAATATCGCAGGTAAGGCTCTCGTTCGAAACGCCATGCCTCTTCATCGATCAGCGTCATTGCTTCAAGATCCGGAGGCGTTGCGACTGAATCATCGACCCATTCGCGCAGGAGGGGCCCGCCATTGATCACATCAATCGCGAGCTTTCCAACCTCATACTCATAGGGGAAATCCCGCCAGAGATCATAGTCTGGATAGAGGCGGCGGATTGCCTTGAACGCAAGCGCCTGCGCACGCCACGGCTTGAAGGCCTGATGCCCATATTCTGGTCCTTCGGCATGGAACTGGATGCCGTGACAGAGTTTACCGACATGCTTGTGAAACGTCGGCTCGAACCAGCATTCGCGAAAGGCGCAACCCTCGAGCCAATGCGGCGCAAGCGATTGCATTTCGGCCATAACCAATCGCGCATCCAAATCCGGTGCGCCGAACAATTCAAGCGGGCGCGTGGTTCCCCGTCCTTCGGAAAGTGTCGTGCCTTCAAGCATCACCGTGCCCGCATAGGCCCTCGCCATGTTGATGTTCGGCGCATTGGGGCTGGGATTGATCCAGATACGTTCACCTAGCGGCCAGCCGAAGCCGGGGCCGGCCTCGGGCTGATATCCTTCCATCTCGATGACCTTGTAATCGACATCGAGTTTAAGCGTGTCGATGAACCACGAACCCAACTCTCCTAGTGTCAGCCCATGGCGCATTGGCATTGCCCCGGCACCGACAAAGCTCTCCCAACCTGGCCTCAGCGTCAGGCCCTCGACAGGCCTGCCTGCGGGGTTGGGCCGATCAAGCACCCAGACCGATTTCCCGTGTTCCGCAGCCGCTTCCAATATGTAACGCAACGTCGTGATGAAGGTATAGATACGGCAACCCAGATCCTGCAGATCGATCAGGATCGTGTCGAACGTTCCCATCATCTGGCCGGTTGGCCTGCGCACTTCTCCATAGAGGCTGAACACGGCAATTCCGTGCACGGGGTCGTTGAAGTCGGGTGACTCCACCATATTGTCCTGCTTGTCCCCCCGCAGGCCGTGCTGAGGGCCGAATGCGGCCATGACGTCCACGCCAGTGGCCATCAGGGCGTCAAGCGAATGGGTCAGGTCCTGCGTCACTGAGGCGGGATGCGCGAGCAGCGCGACGCGTTTTCCCTCAAGCGGCGCGCGCAAGGCGGGTTCAGCAAGAAGGCGATCGATACCGAATTTCATGTCTTGCTCGGTGCCGGAAGCGTCAGAGCAAAGCAATGCTTGTGGTGAAAATCCGGCTTGCCGGGTGGATGTGCCAATGCCCAGTAAGACAATAGACCTTCTTGGTCTTCCATCACCGTCGAAAGTCCAAGAGAAATTGGCCACAGACTTCCCAGTCTCGCAATCTCAAGCCGAGCGGTTAGTGCAAATCGAACCTCGCCATCAGTTTCCGTTTGGATATCTGGCACAGAGTGATCAATCGTCGGGGACATACCCGCTCGGTAATCCTCGAAGCGGTAGCTTGCCCAACGCCGGGAAGGCGAGAAGTTGAACTCCAAATATGAGCTCTTATTGGGTTGGCCAACAAACGCTTCAAAGCAACTGTGCTTCCACAGGCCATCGGCAGGGGCGGGCAATTCGGGTGACGGCAGCCGAAGCTCAGCTATTCTGCCGATTACCACGTATTCGATCTTGAAGACATCAGAGCCAACAAGAGTTACCTTTGCCGCAATGTCGATTGGCGGCGCGGAATAATCGGGATGCGCAATAAGTTTCCGCTTGGCTAACACTCTACTCAATTGTCATTCCCCATGCTAAGCGCCCGCGCGCCATGACCAGTTACAGATCAGACCTCTTAATCACGCTCGACGCGCGCGGCTATATCCATCAGATGACCGATGCGTCCGCGCTCGATGCGCTTGCAATGAAGCAGGTCATCCCGGCCTATATCGGCTTCGATGCAACTGCGCCGTCGCTCCATGTCGGCTCGATGGTCCAGATCATGATGCTGCGCCGCCTTCAACAGGCAGGACACAAGCCCATCGTCCTGATGGGCGGAGGCACAACCAAGGTCGGAGATCCGTCGGGCAAGGATGAGAGCCGCAAGCTGCTTTCGGGGGAGGATATCGACGCCAATATCGCCTCGATCCGCCAGGTGTTCGAACGATTCCTGACGTTTGGTGACGGCCCGACGGACGCGATCATGGTGAACAATGGCGATTGGCTCGATACGCTTGAATATGTTCCTTTCCTGCGCGACGTGGGCAGGCATTTCACAATCAACCGGATGCTGGCGTTTGATTCGGTCAAGCTGAGGCTCGATCGCGAACAACCGCTGACGTTCCTCGAATTCAACTACATGATCCTTCAGGCCTATGATTTCCTCGAACTGTCGCGCCGCGCCGGATGCCGGTTGCAGATGGGCGGCTCGGATCAATGGGGAAACATTGTCAACGGCATCGAACTGGCCCGCCGTATCGATTCGACCGAGGTCTACGGCTTAACGACACCACTCATCACGACTTCCGACGGCGGCAAGATGGGCAAGACGGCATCCGGCGCAGTCTGGCTCAATGAAGATTCGCTTCCAACCTATGATTACTGGCAATTCTGGCGAAATACCCAGGACGCCGATGTCGGCCGATTCCTGCGGTTGTTCACTGATCTGCCATTGTCTGAAATTGCCCGGCTTGAATCGCTTGAAGGCGGAGAGATCAACGCCGCCAAGATCGCACTTGCCAATGCGGCAACCGGACTGTGTCGCGGAACCGAAGCTGCATTGGCTGCAGCTGAAACGGCACGCAAGACATTCGAGGAAGGCGCAACCGGGGATGAACTGCCGACCCTGGCGATCTCCGACGGAAGCATTGCCCTTGTCGATGCCTTGGCAATGCTTGGCCTTGTCGCGTCCAAGGGCGAAGCAAAGCGCCTTATCAAGGGCGGCGGCGCCCGCATTGATGGCGTGCAGGTGACGGATGAAGCTGCACGGATCACAATGGGTACGGTACCTATTCGGATTTCGGCCGGAAAGAAGCTCCACGGCGTGTTGACTTCCACTTAAGGTTGACGCTTCATTAAGCCTCAAATTTATCAGCCAGTTAGCGGGATTGGCCGCATCATTCCGGCTCGGTAGAGAAAGAGGACGATATCATGGTGACCACACCTGCCACGCTCGCATCGCGGGTCTTTGCGGTCGATCGGAGAGCAGCAGAACGCGTTGACGTTGCGCTTTGGGTGCGGATACGGGTTCAGGGGCAACCCGAACATCCCGCGCGGATTGCCAATATTTCACGCACGGGCTTCATGGCAATGACACCCTGCCCCGTGTTCGACTATGCCCCGGTACTCGTGGAATTACCGAGGATCGGATGGGTAAGGGCAACAATGCTCTGGTCTCTTGGCGATCGCATTGGCGGGGAATTCGAACAACTGATGCAACCCGAAGACTTCGCCAAACTTCGTCCTTTCTTTATTTGAAACCGGGACGATAAAACCGGAAAGGCCTACGGACGCCCCGTTGCGCCAGACGCTATGAACAAAGACCAGAAGGCGGGGGAACGCTGACTGGAGAATAGCGGGCACTCTAACCTGATCGCAGCAACGAAACCGCGCTATCCCGCTCGAACAGATAGAGGGCCATTCGCGCTGCCTGCCCTCTTGGCCCGTCGAGTCCGCCATCGCGCTCGACAAGCAAGCGCGCATCATCGGTCGCAGGTTGAATCAGCGAAGAAACAAGTTCCGGCGTCGCGAGCCGGAACTGCGCTTCGCCGGACTGTCGAACGCCCAGAATTTCTCCGGCGCCGCGCAGTCGCAAGTCCTCTTCTGCGATCCGGAAACCGTCATTTGTCTCACGCATCAGCGCCAGTCTGGCCCGGGCCGTTTCGCTGAGCACGATGCCGCGCAAGAGCAAGCAGACCGAGTGTTGCGAGCCGCGACCGACCCTGCCGCGCAACTGATGCAATTGGGCCAGTCCGAATCGTTCGGCTTCCTCGACGATCATCAGCGTCGCATTCGGCACATCGACGCCAACTTCGATGACAGTCGTTGCGACCAGAATTGCCAGCGCGCCGCTTTGGAAGCGCTGCATGACAGCATCCTTCTCAGGACCTTTCATTCGCCCATGGATCAGGCCGATCCTCTCGCCAAACCTTGCCTGAAGCGATGCGGCCCTTGCTTCAGCCGCCGCACGGTCGCTGGTTTCGCTTTCTTCCACGAGCGGGCAAACCCAATATCCCTGGCCGCCCGCCTCAATATGGCGGGCCAGTCCCTCAACAACCTCGTCGATACGTTCAACCGAAAGCACACGCGTGTCGATCGGCTGTCGCCCCGGCGGCATCTCGTCGAGGCGACTGACATCCATTTCGCCATAGTGGGTCAGCGTCAGGGTTCTTGGAATCGGGGTGGCGGTCATGACCAGAAGATGTGGAGGTTTTTCTGATTTTTGCGTGAGCAAGAGGCGCTGGGCAACGCCGAAGCGATGCTGCTCATCAATCACGGCTAGCGCCAGATTCTTGTAGGCCACTGCGTCCTGAAAAATTGCGTGCGTGCCGACCAGAATATGAATCGATCCATCCGCAAGGCCCATCAGGGTCGCCTCCCGCGCCCTGCCCTTGTCTCGACCGGTGAGGATCGCGACATTGACCGGCAGGCCTGCCAGATGCGTCCGCAGCGTCTCATAGTGTTGGCGCGCAAGGATTTCGGTGGGTGCCAGCATGGCACCCTGCGCGCCACATTCGACTGCGATTAGCAACGCGTGAAGTGCCACAAGTGTCTTGCCGGCGCCAACATCGCCCTGAAGCAGCCTGACCATCGGGGTCGATTGCGCCAGATCGCCCTCGATCTCTCCGATCGTCCGTCGCTGTGCCCCGGTCAGAATGTAGGGCACCCGCAACACGTCACGCAGGTGCCCATCCCCTGAAAGAGGCGTCCCGCGTCTGCGGCGGGACGAGGCCCGCACCAGCATCAGGGCCAGCTGGTTAGCGAAAATTTCATCATACGCCAGACGTTCGCGCGCCGCGATGTGTCCGGGAATGTGATGCACCGTTTCGATGGCGGCACGCCAACCCGGCCATTCACGGGCGGCAAGCAAGCTGGGTTCGATCCATTCCGCCAGATTCGGCACCCGGGGTGTCACCTGGGCAACCAATTGCCCCAGCCTTCGCGAAGTGATCCCTTCGGAAAGCGGATACACAGCCTCGCTTTCCGGGAGTTTTGCGCCTTCGTCGGGAGGCAAGACATAGTCAGGGTGAACGATCTGGCGTTCCTGCCCGTAAAGCTCCAGCTTTCCTGACACGAGCCGCTTTTCGCCAAGCGGCAGCAGTTTGCGGGCATAGCCACTCCCACCCCCAAAATAGGTGAGCGTGAGCATGTCTCCCTGGCTGTCGACTGCAAAGACCCTGAACGGCCCGCGCGCTCCAGCTTGCCGATAGTCGGTTGGCGTGACCTCAACACAGACGATGTTGCCCTCTATCGCATCGTCGAGTCGCGCTATGCGCTGGCGATGGACAAGACCCGTCGGCAGATGAAACAACAAGTCGATTACCCGCGCCAACCCAAGCTTCGCCAATGGCTTGGCCAGCGCAGGGCCAATGCCTTTGAGCACTTCGATCTCTGCAAAGAGCGGGTTGAGCAAATCGGGGCGCATGTCTATCGGTGCTACCTTAACTCAGCCGGCCACGCAGTTCAAAATGCGTGACCGGCCAATTGCTGTTGCCAAGTGCAGGAAATCCAATGGATCGCGACATACGCCTCAAACGTCTCAAATTCCGCGCCTGGCATCGCGGCACGCGTGAGGCAGACATGATGATTGGTGGTTTTTTCGACGCGCGAGGCGCGGGCTGGGACGATAATGAAATCAACTGGTTTGAAGCCTTTCTCGAAGAGCAGGACGTAGACATCATGGCCTGGGGGTTGCGTGTTCAACAAGCACCCGACCAATGGGCGGGCAAGATGATGGATGCTTTTCAGAAGCTCGATTTCATCGCGCCGGGTTCCTGAAATGGAAACCCTCCCCCGCATCCTGGCCGCGGACACGCCTCTGACGCTCGCTGGAGTCCCGGCCGGCTTCCTGCCTTGGCTCCTGACCGACCTCGCTCGCGCAACCAAGGGCCGGGCGATCTATATTGCGGCCGATGAAGCCGCGATGCGGGGTGCGGCTGACACTGCCCACTATTTCGCGCCCGAGATCGAGCTACTGTCCTTCCCCGCCTGGGATTGCCTGCCCTATGATCGTGCATCGCCGTCGCTGCGCTCGACGTCGGAACGGCTGGCCTGCCTCGCGGCGCTTCAACGGCCGAAATCCGGGCCCCAATTGCTCATCACGACGATCAATGCGATCACCCAGCGCACATTGACCCCTTTCAGGGTTCGCCAGCTTTCGGCACATTTGAAACCCGGCGCGCGGATCGACCGCGACCAGCTTGCCACGTTGTTGCACGCCAATGGTTATGTTCGCAGTGACACTGTCGCTGATGCGGGCGAATTCGCGATGCGCGGCAGCCTTGTCGATCTCTTTCCATCGGGCGAAAGCCATGCATTGCGGCTCGATTTCTTCGGGGATGAAATCGAGAGCATCCGCTCATTTGATCCGGCCGACCAGCGCACCATTGGTCGGGTCGAACACTTCACCCTGCTACCCGCATCCGAGGTGCTGCTTGATGAGCATGGATCAAGCGGTTTCGCAGCCTCTACCGCGAGACGTTTGGCGCGACAGCGACCGGAGACCCGCTCTATCAAGCCGTATCAGAGGGGCGTCGGCTGGTTGGCATGGATCACTGGCTTCCGCTGATCGAGGAGCGGCTGACGACCCTGTTTGACCATATCGGCCCCGATTGCGTGATTATCCGCGATTCCGGCGTGACAGGCGCCGCACAAGCCCGTTTTGACGCGATCAGCGACTATCACGCGAACCGGATTCGCGCGCAAAGCAGCGATCCCGGCAGCTATCGCCCCCTTGCACCCGATGCCCTTTATCTTGGCGCGAAAGAATGGGACACCGCCGTTGCGGAACACCCGATCCACCTCACATCGCTCTTTCCGGAACCGGGATCGACCAAGGTCATCGATCTGGGCGTAAGCGCGGCGCGCGATTTTGCGCCCGAGCGGGCTCGCAGTGACAATATCTACGAAGCGGCCGTTGCGCATGCCGCCCTGCAGGCGCGGGAAGGCCGCGGCCTGATCATCGCGTCCTATTCGATTGGATCGCGCGAGCGATTGACGGGCCTGTTGGCCGATCACGGCATGTCGGGACTTGTGCCCGCCGAGAGCTGGCAGGAAGCGCAAGCCATCGCCGCCACGAAGCGCGTTGCCCTGACGATCCTGCCTCTCGATCATGGCTTCACAACACCCAGTCTTGCCCTTTTGTCAGAACAGGATCTTTTGGGAGATCGGCTTGTCCGTCGCGCAAAGCGCAAGAAAAGCGCCGATGCCTTCCTCAACGAACTGGCAACGCTGACGCCGGGAGATTTGGTTGTTCACGCCGATCATGGAATCGGTCGATATGAAGGCCTGACGTCAATTCCCGTCGGCAATGCGCCGCATGATTGTGTGGCCCTCAGCTATTCAGGCGGAGACAAGCTTTATGTTCCGGTCGAGAACATGGACGTTCTGTCTCGCTATGGCGCGGACAGCGACGGCGTTGGCCTGGACAAGCTGGGCGGCGTTGGCTGGCAGACGCGCAAAGCCCGGATGAAGCAGCGTATCCAGGAGATTGCCGGCGAATTGATGGCGACGGCCGCTGCCCGTGCACTGCGCGCGGCTGACATTGCCGAGCCTGATTCCGGAGCCTATCCCGCCTTCGTAGACCGCTTTCCCTATACCGAAACCGATGATCAGGACCGGGCAATCGGTGACGTGATGGCCGACCTTTCCTCGGGAAAACCGATGGATCGGCTGG
Organism: Sphingomonadales bacterium; assembly: GCA_031397145.1. Classification (GTDB taxonomy): domain Bacteria; phylum Pseudomonadota; class Alphaproteobacteria; order Sphingomonadales; family Sphingomonadaceae; genus Aquisediminimonas. The sequence continues at coordinate 8,851 of JANNLW010000079.1, forward strand.
TCTGTGGCGATGTTGGATTCGGCAAGACCGAAGTCGCGCTTCGTGCGGCCTGTATCGCTGCGATGGCGGGAATGCAGGTAGCGCTCGTCTGCCCGACAACCTTGCTCGCGCGCCAGCACTACAGCAATTTCGTCGAGCGTTTTCACGGTTTTCCCATTCACGTTGGGCGACTGTCGCGGCTCGTTCCTGCAGCCGAAGCGAAGAACACGCGCGAAGGGCTGACCGATGGAACGGTCGACATTGTTATCGGTACGCACGCCTTGTTGGCGAAAAGCGTGGATTTCAAACGACTGGGGCTGGTCATCGTCGATGAGGAACAACGGTTTGGCGTGGTTCACAAGGAACGACTGAAAGCGCTCAAGACCGACGTCCACATGT
>JANNLW010000091.1:0-1974 GCA_031397145.1 Sphingomonadales bacterium
TGTCAAAGGCGATCAAGCTGGTCGCGGCGTTTGATCACCGCCACATTTTCTTCGATCCCAATCCCGATCCGGCCACAAGCTGGAAGGAACGCGCGCGGATGTTCAAACTGCCGCGCTCCAGCTGGGCGGATTATGATGCAAAGCTGATCTCGAGGGGCGGCGGTATCTTCCCTCGGACCGCCAAGGAGATCAAGCTGACCAGGGAGATGCGCAGCCTGCTCGGCGTCGAGGACGCGAGCCTCGATCCGTCCGCACTGATTACGGCCATCCTCAAGGCTCCGTCTGATCTGCTGTGGTTCGGCGGGATCGGAACCTATGTGAAGGCACGCTCTGAGAACAACGCCGAAGTGGGCGACCGGGCGAACGACGCGCTCCGCATCAATGCCGAAGACCTGCGCACCAGGGTAATTGGCGAAGGCGCGAACCTCGGCCTGACGCAGGCGGCACGGATCGCCTTTGCGCTCAAGGGCGGGCGGATCAACACGGACTTCATCGACAATTCGGCCGGGGTCGACTGTTCGGATAATGAAGTGAACATCAAGATCGCGCTCAACGCCGAAGTGACGGCGGGCAAGCTGGGCATGAAGGCGCGCAACACCCTGCTTGCCAGCATGACCGACAATGTCGCCGCGATCGTGCTTGAGGATAACCGGCTCCAGACGCTGACGCTGTCGATTGCGCAACGGCACGGCGCGGAAAACCTGCCCGCCCATATCCGCCTGATCGAGACGTTCGAGGCGGCAGGCCAGCTGGACCGCGCGGTGGAAGGCATCGCCTCGAACGATGAGCTTCACCGCCGCGCGACTGACCGGCTGGGGTTGACCCGCCCCGAACTCGCAGTCGTGATGGCCACGTCCAAGCTCGCGCTGCAGGAGGCGATCGAAAAGACCGCGCTTGGCCATGATCCGGCGACGCTGGGGGACCTGATGGCCGCCTTCCCGCCCGAGATGCGCAAGCGCCACGCCCAGGCGATCCAGGGCCACCGGCTGCGCAGCGAGATCGTCGCGACCAAGCTGGCCAACCGCATCGTCAACCGGCTCGGCCTCATCCACCCGTTCGAACTGGCCGAGGAGGAAAGCGCAACGCTGGGCGATGTGGCCGAGGCTTTTGTCATCGCCGAACAGGTTCATGAGATCGGCAAGCTCTGGCAGGCGATCGACGAGGGGGAGATGCCTGAAGCGACGCGGCTTATGGTGTTCGAACAGGTCGCGATCGAACTGCGCGCGCACATGGCCGATATCCTGCGCAACACGGTTGCCGGCCGGTCAAACGACAAGGCGATTGCCGCCTATCGCCCGATGATCGAGCGGCTGATGGGCGCCCGTGATATGCTCCTGCGCGAAGAGCCCCACAAGCAGACCCGCGCTTATGGGGAGCGGCTGTTGAAGGCCGGAACCCCGAAGCGGCTGGCCGAACGGATGGTCGAACTGGCGGAGATGGATGGCTCGATAGGGCTCGGCGCGCTCGCGGGCCACGCGAAGGTGGATGTCATTGCGCTGACCGACGGCTTCACCGCGCTGGGCGAAGCGCTTGGCCTCGATTGGGCACAGGGCACTGCGATGCAGCTTGATCCGAGCGATCCGTGGGAACGGCTGCTCGCCGCCGGTCTCTCGCGCGATTTCCAGGCGATGCGGCTGGAGTTCCTCAAGCGCAAGGGCGGCAAGACCCCGCGCGCCAATGTCGAGGCCTGGCTGGCGAAGAACGCCAACCGCGTCGGCACCTTCCGCGCAATGGTCGATCGCGCCCGTACCGGCGCTGTCCACAGCCCCGCGATGCTGGCCCAGATCGCCGGACAGGCGCGCCACCTGCTCTCGGGCTGATCCCGCCCGAAGATCAGGAATGCCCCGATTTCTGCGCAAGTTGACAGTAGAACGGTCGCGCGTCCGGCATGGGCGCGACGGGCCGGGCGATCGATCGGGACTGCGCAGGGGGAGGCAGAAGAACATAAGGGGGAAGGGTGTGCGACGATCTCCT
>JANNLW010000100.1:0-3189 GCA_031397145.1 Sphingomonadales bacterium
GCACCAGCGCAGCGGGCGGATTCTTCCAGACCAACGCAGCGGTTGAGATCGACATAGGACATGGTCGGATGCTGGTCATGCATCAGCTTGCCGGCATCCTGTTCGATATGGATGCGCTCGACACCAATGACTTTCTCGCCCTCGTCGGTTTCGACGGTCAAAGATCCTTCGCCGACGATTGGATGATAGAGCTGCGAAATCTGGTATCCCTGCGGGAGATCAGCATAGAAATAATTCTTGCGGTCAAATCGGCTCCAGCGATGGATCTGCGCATCAATGGCTAGCCCGGTGCGCACCGCCTGCTTCACGCATTCGCCGTTCAATACGGGTAGCATCCCCGGCATGGCCGCATCGACCAGCGAGACATTGGTGTTCGGCTCAGACCCGAACGCAGTCGAGGCGCCCGAGAAGAGCTTTGCATTCGACGTGATCTGGGCATGGACCTCAAGGCCGATCACGACCTCCCATTCGCCTGTGGCGCCGTGAATTCGGTAAGCGGAAGTATTCGTCATAGGCAAAAGTCCAAACGCTATTTGGCCGGGAAAGGCAATATTTTCCTGCGCGACCATTCACGCATTGGCAATTCCACAAAGCGCCAGGCAGGCCATGCCAGAAGCATTACAAACAGCAACGCGCCGATCGTATGCACGTCCTTCGACAACGTAACGGCCAGCTTTGCCTCAAGCCCAGAGATAAGGTCAAAATAGCGCGCCAAAGCAAACAAATGCAGCATGTAAATCGCATAGCTGAGCTTGCCCGCAAGCCGAAAAGGCGCGGTTTGCAGCAACTGGCTTATTCGTCCATTCTCACTGGCAAAGGTAAAGACGACAAGCGCAAACATTGGCGGTGCAAGATAGGTTTGTTTGCCGGTGGATGCCCAGGACACAAATCCGAACACAGTCACTACGATCAGACATTCGAGCAGTGTTGAGGCCTTGCGCGGCCATTGATGCCACAGCATTCTGACGAGCACGCCAAGTGCAAACCCATAAAGGCACCGCACAAAGCCCAAGTCAAAGGTAACCTCCAAAAACGTGTCCGAGCGCCACCAAAGCCAGCAAAGGGCTAGAACTGCCACACCTGCGAAAAAGACACCCTGCCCCTTCCTCACCCAAATCATGGCCAGAGCAAAGAAAAGATAGGCCCAAACCTCTGCAGCAATGCTCCAGGAAACGCTGTTCCAGCCAAGATGATCCTGCAAACCGAAACATTGGAGCAGCAAAAGATTCTGCCACAGATCAGCGAAGGAGAACTGCCCGGTGAATTCAAGGCGTCCATCCGCCTGCCCTCCGCCGAGGAGCCAGGACAGGGTCTCGAACAACACCAGAATGGCAAGCGAAAACAGGTGCAGGGGGTAGACCCGGCCCAGCCTGAGCAACATAAAGCGATCTATGCCAAAGCCCCTGGCAAGCCGATCCCCATAACTTGAAGAAATCACAAAGCCGCTCAGCACAAAGAAAAAATCGACAAACAGCCAGCCATGTCGGGCGAACGATGATGCCGCTATCGCTCCTTCAGGGTGCAGATGGTAAAGCACCACCATCAAGGCACAAACGCCACGCAGACTGTCCAGTGCGTCGTAACGCGCCGGACGCGGGTCAGGCGCCGGGTGCGACAATTACCACCACTTCTCCGCCCGCGACGTGAAACCTGCGCGCTGTTCGATTGCCAGGGTTGCATTGAGGACGCCCTGTTCGTCGAGCGCCTTGCCGATGACCTGAAGGCCGAGCGGCAGGCCCTGCCCGTCGAGCCCCGCGGGCACCGACATCGCCGGAAGCCCGGCAAGTGAACTGGGAACGGTGAAGACGTCGTTCAGATACATCGCGAGCGGATCGTCCGATTTCTCTCCCAGCGCGAACGCGGCCGACGGTGCGGTGGGCGTCAGCAGCAGGTCGCACTTCTCCCAGGCCGCGTCGAAATCGCGCGCAATCAAGGTGCGGACCTTTTGCGCCTGCGTGTAATAGGCATCGTAAAAGCCTGCGCTCAACACATAAGTGCCGATCATGATGCGGCGCTTGACCTCTGGCCCGAACCCGGCGGCGCGGGTGGCTGCATACATGTCCTGCAGTCCCGCCCCATCGGGCAGGTCGCGCAAGCCATAGCGCACACCATCGTAGCGGGCGAGATTGGAAGAGGCTTCGGCAGGGGCGATGATGTAATAGGCGGGCAGCGCATATTTGGTGTGAGGAAGCGAAACCTCGACCACTTCAGCGCCAGCGTCCTTCACCCAGGAAATGCCCTGTTCCCACAGCGCATCGATTTCGACAGGCATGCCGTCGACACGATATTCCTTGGGAATGCCGATCCGCTTGCCCTTGAGATCACCGGAGAGTGCAGCCTCCCAGTTCGGAACCGGCAAGTCGAGCGAGGTCGAATCCTTGGGATCGAACCCGGCCATGGCCTCAAGCATGATCGTGCAATCAAGCACATCGCGCGCCATCGAGCCCGCCTGATCAAGCGAAGAGGCAAACGCGACCACGCCCCAGCGTGAACAACGGCCATAGGTCGGCTTGATCCCCGAAATGCCGGCAAAGGCTGCCGGTTGGCGGATCGAGCCGCCTGTATCCGTTCCGGTGGCACCGGGAACGATGCGCGCTGCAATCGCTGCTGACGACCCACCCGAGGAACCGCCCGGCGCCAGCGGTGCATTGCCGCCATCGCTGCGCCGCCACGGCGAGATCACATTGCCGAACGCGCTGGTCTCGTTCGACGAGCCCATTGCGAACTGGTCCATATTGAGCTTGCCGAGCATCCCTGCCCCTGCCGCCCAGAGTTTGGCCGAGACGGTCGATTCATATTGGGGCGTAAACCCTTCGAGGATATGGCTCGCTGCGGTCGTCTGCACGCCCTTTGTGCAGAACAGGTCTTTCATGCCGATGGGTACGCCGGACAGTGCCTTGAGCGTGCCTTCGCTCCTGTCCCGGTCAGCCTGTTCGGCAGCGACGATCGCATGCTCGGGCGTTTCGACGATGAAAGCGTTCAGTGCCTTGCCACCCGCCACAGCCGCGTTGAAGGCATCGGCGACTTCGCGGGCAGAGAAATCGCCTGCACGAAATCCATCGCGAATGGCAGCAATCCCAAGATCGGTAAGATCAGCCACTATTCGATCACCTTCGGTACGCCAAAGAACCCATGTTCGGGCGCGGGCGCATTGGCGAGGACAGCATCCCGGCGATTGCCGTCTGTCAC
>JANNLW010000104.1:0-8576 GCA_031397145.1 Sphingomonadales bacterium
CCCTGATAGATAACGCCCTTGCGGTCACACATGATGACATTTGCCGGCGAAATACCCATCGACTTGATCAGCGACGTGCAGGCGATCGCCGCAGCCCCGGCTCCGTTTACGACAACCTTGACGTCAGCGAGCTTGCGACCCGTGATTTCGCAGGCATTGATCAATCCTGCTGCGCTGATGATCGCGGTCCCATGCTGGTCATCATGCATGACGGGGATCTTCATCCGCTCCTTGAGCGCCTGTTCAATGATGAAGCACTCAGGGGCCTTGATGTCCTCCAGATTGATCCCGCCGAAACTCGGCTCCATCAGCGCGACCGCATTGATGAACGCTTCGGGATCTTCGGTGTCGAGTTCGATATCGATCGAATCGACATCTGCGAACCGCTTGAAGAGAACGGCCTTGCCCTCCATCACCGGCTTCGACGCAAGTGCGCCCAGATTGCCAAGGCCAAGGATGGCTGTACCGTTTGAAATGACCGCAACCAGATTGCCCTTGGCGGTATAATCATATGCGAGCGCTGGATCTTCTGCGATTGCACGAACGGGAACAGCGACTCCCGGCGAATAGGCGAGACTCAGGTCACGTTGGGTTGCCATCGGCTTGGAGGCGACAATCTCGATTTTGCCGGGGCGGCCAGTCGAATGGTAGAAGAGTGCTTCGCGTTCGGAAAATTGCACCCGTGGTTCGTCACTCATGTTCTGCCCCTATGCTCATCTCGAATCCGGCGTGCCCGATTGTCGGGACAAACCTTAGGCTCTCAATCCGGTAACGGGAAGACGGGTTTGAGCCTGCCATTAAAATCGCTATCGGGTTGAAAATGGCAGAGACTTCTCCCACTCCAATGATGGCTCAGTATTTTGCGCTGAAGGCCGAGGCGCCGGACTGTCTGCTTTTCTACAGGATGGGTGATTTCTTCGAACTGTTCTTCGATGATGCGAGACTTGCAGCCGCTACGCTCGACATCGCGCTGACGGCACGCGGCGAACATCTGGGTGCGCCGATCCCGATGTGTGGCGTTCCCGTGCACGCAATGGAGGCTTATCTCGCCCGACTCATCAAGGCGGGGCACCGCGTGGCGATTGCCGAGCAGACCGAAAGTCCGGCAGCTGCGAGAGCGCGCGGTTCGAAATCAATCGTCTCGCGCGGCATCGTGCGAATCGTGACAGCGGGGACACTGACCGAAGAGACCCTGCTCGAAGCGCGCAAGGACAACTGGCTGGTTGCCATTGCGTTGCTGGGAGATGCGTTTGGTATTGCCGCAGCCGATATCTCGACAGGCCGATTTGAAGTCGGCGAAACCACCCGCGATGGGCTTGACGCCGAGTTGGCACGCTTGTCAGCCGCTGAAGTGATTGTCCCTGAAGGTCTTGCGATAAGCGGACATGCACGACCGCGTGCGGATTTCGATTCGGCGAGCGGGGAAGAGAGGCTGAAACGGCTCTTTGGCGTTGCAACCCTTGATGGCTTTGGCGGGTTATCGCGGGCACAGGCTGCCGCTGCTGGCGGGTTGATCGCCTATCTTGATAATGCCGCAAAAGGGGCATTGCCCTTCCTGTCAGCGCCAGTGAAACGGGCGGTTGCCGGTCATATGCTGATCGACGCCGCCACACGCGAAAGCCTTGAACTCGTGCGGTCGGTGAGCGGAACCCGGGCTGGCAGCCTGCTCGATGCAGTGGATCGCACAGTGACGCCGGGCGGTGCACGGTTGCTGGCAGGCGATATCGGCGCACCTTTGATGGATCGGACCGCGATTGTGGCACGGCTCGATCTCGTCGGCCACTATGTCGAAAATGGAGCTGCCCGCGATGCGATGCGGCAGTCCCTAAGAACCCTTCCGGATGTGGCGCGGGCGCTTGGGAGGCTATCCGCTGGTCGCGGAAGTCCCCGCGATCTGGGCCAGTTACGCGACGGATTGGGTGAGGCGCGATTGCTGAGGGAACGTCTGTCCGGAACGACGGACTTGCCGCCCCTGATGGCGGAACTCTTGCCTTCGCTTGACGGTCATGGCGCGCTGGTCGATTTGCTGTCACGCGCGCTGGTGCCCGCCCCTCCTATCGATGTCGCGCAAGGTGGCGCAATTGCCGAAGGCTATGACGCGGCGCTCGATGCCCTGCGCAACACAGGCGGCAGCGGGCGTCGCGACATTGCGATGCTTGAAGCCCGGTATCGTAGCCTCACCGGGATTCCAGCACTCAAGATCAAGCACAATAATGTGCTCGGTTATCATATCGAGGTTTCGGCCAAGAACGCCGATCCACTGATGGCAGCCGATTCAGGCTTCACTCACCGGCAGACGCTGGCGGGCGTGGTGCGGTTCAACGCGCCGGATCTGCATGAACTGGCATTGACCGTCACACAGGCTGGGGCGCATGCACTGGCCGCCGAGGCTACCCATCTCGAGGAATTGACAGCGGCAGCGCTGGCGCGCGCAAGGGAAATTGTGGCGACTGCCGATGCACTCGCCAGGCTCGATGTGGCCTCTGCCCTTGCCGAGCGTGCAATCGAGGGGGGATGGTGCCGACCGACACTTGTCGCTGATGCTCGTTTTGACGTCACCGCTGGCCGGCATCCGGTGGTTGAGGCCGCGCTCTCGACGACCGGCAGCCGCTTCGTGGCCAATGATCTCATGCTTCGCCCTGAATCGCGCCTTTGGCTGGTGACCGGCCCCAACATGGGCGGCAAATCAACATTTCTCAGGCAGAATGCCCTGATCGCGGTCCTGGCGCAGGCGGGAAGCTATGTTCCCGCCCAATCGGCGACTCTCGGGCTGGTAGACCGGCTGTTCAGCCGGGTCGGCGCATCGGACAATCTGGCGCGCGGGCGTTCAACCTTCATGGTCGAAATGGTAGAAACGGCGGCGATCCTCGCACAGGCGACGGAGAACAGCTTCATCATTCTGGATGAAGTCGGGCGTGGTACATCGACCTATGACGGGCTGGCCATTGCCTGGGCTGTGGTAGAGGCGGTGCATGAAACCAATCGCTGCCGGTGCCTGTTCGCCACCCATTATCATGAACTGACGCGGCTGGCCGAAAAGCTCGACGCCCTGTCGCTCCACCACGTCCGTGCACGTGAATACAAGGGCGATCTGGTGCTGCTTCACGAAGTTGCCGACGGGCCGGCAGATCGAAGCTATGGCATCGCTGTCGGGCGGCTCGCCGGTCTCCCCGCCGCCGTCCTCGCGCGCGCCAAAGCCGTCCTGTCGAAGCTCGAAGCGGGTCGGGACGCAACGGGCGGATTGGCAGCTGGACTTGATGACCTCCCGCTTTTTGCGGCAGCTGCTCCGGAACCCGAAGCGCGCAACCCGATCATCGTCGCGCTCGAAAACCTAGACGTTGATGCGCTCAGCCCCCGCGAGGCACTCGAAAACCTCTACGAACTGAAGCGCTTGCTTCAATAGGTGTTGATCGCCTCAAGCATAGTTGTCAGCGCTTGGCATTCGCCTGCATCAAGCTCGGGCCGCCAGATTTCGAACAGCAGGACAACGCGGGTCTGGTCGCTGTCATTCCAGGCCTCATGCTCGATACTGTCATCAAAGATCATCGCCTTGCCGACCTCGACCGGGCGGACCTCGTTTCCGACGCGGAGCCTGCAATTTGGCGGCACGATCAGCGGCAGATGCACGATCAAGCGCGTATTGAGCATGCCCCAGTGCGGCGGAATATGGGTCTTTGCTTTCAGCACGGAGAACAGTGCCATGGGCGAACGCGTCGCGATGCTGGGGATCGGCAAGCCTTCAAGTGCGATGATTGTTGCCGGGCAGGCCTTGGCATGCTCGGCGTTGAGAACGCCATCTTGCCAAAGATAATATGCGCTCCAGCTCGGATCGCCCAGAAGTGCATGTTCGCGCGTTGGCCGATCGCGATTGGGCAGAACATAGGGTGCCAAATCCTGATCGGCAGCAAGCACCGCCTCCACCTCCGGCCGGATCGCAAGTGCGGCCGCTTCAAGCCCGGCCACCCAGTCAAACGCGGTACGATCGTAAAACGGGATTTGCGGAAGGCGGGGATAAAAGAAACTCGTGGGCTGCTGCAGCTGCGGCTGGGCGCGGCCATTCAGAATTTCGAGGGCTTCGGCGAAGCGCGGGCCGGTATGCGCAGGATCGACGCCGGCCGCTGCGAGCGTCGCGTAAAGATGGTCTTCAAACTTCTTCTGGCTGGCGCGCATGGTTTGTTGCGCTCGCTGAAGCCGGGCGACGAGATCGGAAGCGAGGTTTTGCTGTTGACCGGCGCTGGAAAGTGCCAGTCCGAACCAGCTTGTTGCGGCGCGATCATCGCCCAGCCGAGCCTGATATTCACCCTTCATCAAAAGCGCATACAGATTGCGCGGTTCATGTTGGAGCACAGGGGCCAAGGCCTGCTCCATCGCCGGACCGTCGTCAGTCATTTCGCACGCCTGCGCCAGAAACAGCCAAAGCTGATGTGAAGCGCGCCCAGAAGCCACGACCTTGTCGAATGCCGCACGCGCCGTGGCTCCGTCACCACGTCGCAATGCGTCCACACCGGATCGTGCCATGGCTTCATAGTCAGGAACGTTCATTGCCGGGCCTTAGCGTCCCGGCCACAACCAATCAAATCCCCGCATACCATTCATAGCCGGCGCCATCTTCCCAATAGCCGCCCTTTCCGCCCCGGATTTTTGTAAGATCGTCCACGGCTTCGATACGTTCGACATATTTGGCCTGCTTGTAGCCAAGCTGCCGTTCGACCCGCAGGCGCAACGGTGCGCCATTGCCGACCAGAAGCGGTTCATCGTTGAGTGCCCAGGCAAGGATTGTCTGAGGATGAAAGGCGTCAATGAGGTCGATGCTCTCATAATAGTCGGTGCCAAAGCCCATCTTGTCGGCGCAGTGAAACACAATATAGCGCGCCTGCGTCTTCAGGCCTGCAGCATCAAGGACCAGTTTCAGCGGAACGCCGGTCCATTTGCCAATCGCGCTCCAGCCTTCAACGCAGTCATGCCGGGTGATCTGGGTCCGCTTCGGCCCTGCCATCAACTGCGCCACCGAAAATGACTGCGGTCGCGCGACCAGGCCTTCAACCGCCAGTTGCCAGTTGACGAACTTGTCCTTCATATGCGCGGCATAGTCCGGACCTTGCGGCTGGCGGGTTCCATTGATGCGGAATACGGGTGAGCGCTGCTCGGGACGGAATTCCTTGGCAAGCGCCATCCGGTCCTGAAGGCTACGCTGGATGATGAAATTGCCTTTCTCACCCAGAGCGAGCAGCTTGCGGAAATCCTCGTTCCGGCCAAGCGCATCGCACCCGGTCAACAGACCGGCTGCGCCACCGACCAGCAGGTTGCGGCGATTGACAATCATGACGCTTCTCCCGACTTTTTCGCAGGTGGCGGTGAAAGTCGAAACCAGCCCGTAATCATTGAACGGACCTCGTTGATCGGGCCGGCCAGCACGACCAGCACTAGGTGAATGACAATGAATGCCGCAATGCCGGCAGCGCAGATAAAGTGGATCGACCGCGCCGATTGCCGTCCGCCGAACACGTCAACCAGCCAGGGGAGCGCGGAATTCATGCCCGGAGACATGGTGAGCCCGGTCATGATAACCAGTGGAATCAGGCCAAACAGGATGAGGCTGTAGGTGATCTTCTGAAGCGGATTGTAGCGCGCTTCACTTTCTTGAAAATCGAAACGGGCGTGCTTCTTGATATCCTCCCAAAGATGCGCAGGCGCGACTTCCGCGCGGGTCAGCGCCACGTCCTTCTTCAAATGTCCGTTGAACAGCGACCAGAGAAGGTAGCCCAGCAAACCGAACGCCAGCACCCACGCAAAGGCCAAATGCCAATGCCGACCAAGCGCGAGATCATAGTTCGAAGGAATGGTCGCCCAGCCGGGGAAACGCGGAAGGACCAGCCAGGGCTGATCGAGGTTGGCCCCATATTGGCCCCAATAGAGACGAGGATGGGCATTGAAGATCATCATGCCGGACATCAGCATGACGATAATCGCAACCGCATTCACCCAATGCCAGATCCGCGTCGAGAGGCGATGGCGGAAGACAGTTCGGGGCGATGCGGCTGGGGCCTCTGTGATCTTTCCGGATGTTTCGGCTTCGGTCATAGCGTTCTCCTCCAGGCCTGTGTTCGGGCATACCGACCGCAAGGTTACACCATGTTGCCATCAGTCGAGAATGCGCTTGCCCGTCCCCCAGATCAACCAGACAATCGCACCTGCAACATTGACTCCGGCGGCGACGATCAGCGTGGCGGTATAGCCCCCGGTCAAATCGAGCAGAAAACCGGTCGCGGCAACGCCGATAATGCCCGGCAAGGTGCCAGCGGTGTTGGTGATGCTGAACAGGACGTCTGCATGCTCTGGCGCAATATCAAGATGGTTCGAGGCAAGACCCGACCAGGTCAGGCCAAGCAGGCCAAGAGCACCGCACAGCGTTACCAGCGCGGCCATCGGCGTCGTCGCGTTCGATGCAAACAACAGGAAGGAGGCCGATCCCAGCAGCCCTGCAATCTGGAATCCCTTGCGCACCAGAGTCAGGTCTGTGTCGCGCGTGATCATGCGGTCGGCGATCGCTGCACCCAGATTGCCAACCACGAAATAGCTGACCCACGGGCCGACCGCAAAAACGCCTGACCCTGCAATGGACAAGTGTTGGGCATCGCGAAAGTAGCTCGGTAGCCAGGTCAGCATCAGATAGAGCGTCCAGTTGCTGCAGAAATGGTTGAAGATGAGCGCCCATACTGCAGAATGCGAAAGCAGCCGGCCCCAGGGAACGTGATCCCCATGTTCGCCTGCTTCGACCTCAACCTGTGCCAGCAAGGCGCGTTCAGCGGACGAAATTGTCGGGTGTGCCGATGGCCGCCCATGAACAAGCAGGAACCAGGCAACGGCAAACACGATGCCCGCAATGCCGAACACGTAAAACACGCTCTGCCAGCCATATCCTGCCACAAGCCAGCCCGTCGTCGATAGCGCAAAGATCGTTCCCACGGCGATACCCGTCAGGTTGAACGCGACCGCACGGGTCCGTTCGGTCGGCGGAAGCCAGCGTGCGAACAGGTTATAGATCGCGGGAAATCTGGCAGACTCGCCGATGCCCATCGCAATCCGCGTTGCAATCAGCACGGCAAACGAGAGGCTGGCTGCGATCGGCGTCAGGAATGTAAAAACCGACCAGCCGATAAGCGCGAGGCCGAGAAGGAGTTTGCCTCCGACCCGATTCGCCAGCCAGCCACTGGGGATCATTGCGCCCATATATCCGATGAAGAATGAGGACAGGACCAGTCCCTTGGTCGTGCCCGACCAGCCAAACTGTTCCGCCATCGGAATGACCGCGACCGAAATATTGACCCGGTCGATATAGCAAATGAAGGTGGCGACGAAGCACAGTGCAACGAGGATGTAGCGTTTGGGAATGCCGGTGGTTCCGGCTGATATTTCCTGCGTGGCCATCCCTGCTCCCCCATTTTTCAATCGGAGAGGTAGAACGCGCTTCCGGCCAATAGGCAAGAGGCGATTTTGTCGGTCCTCAGAGGAGCGCTGCGAGCTTCTCCTCAGCCAGCCGGTCAAGTTCGGCGCGGCTCTTTTTCTCGCTCGATGTCTTAAGTTGACCACAGGCCGCATCAATGTCCCGACCGCGCGGTGTGCGGACTGGCGCTGATATGCCGCCCTTGAAAACGATATTCGAAAAGGCGCGGATGCGATCGGGCTCCGAACACTCATAGGCCGCTCCCGGCCAGGGATTGAAGGGAATGAGGTTCACCTTTGCCGGAAGCTTGTACTTCTTTAGCAGCCGAACAAGTTCATAGGCGTCTTTGTCGCTGTCATTCTTGTCCTTCAGCATCACATATTCGAACGTGATCCGCCGCGCATTGTTGGCGCCGGGATAATCGGCGCAGGCCTGGAGCAGTTCCTCTATCCCGTACTTGCGATTGATAGGAACTATCTCGTCGCGAACCTCCTTGGTTACAGCATGAAGCGATACGGCAAGATTGACCCCGATCTCTGCGCCCGCGCGCGCCATCATCGGAACGACTCCCGACGTGGACAGGGTGATCCGTCGCTTCGAAAGCGCCAGCCCGTCTCCATCCATCACGATTTTGAGGGCATCGCGGACCGCTTCGAAATTATAGAGCGGCTCGCCCATCCCCATCATCACGATGTTGGTCAGCATCCGGCCGTCCTCACCGCTTGGCCATTCGCCGAGCGAATCGCGTGCCAGCATGACCTGTCCGACGATTTCCGCCGATGTCAGGTTGCGGACGAGCCGCATCGTGCCGGTATGACAGAAGCGGCAATTGAGCGTGCAACCCACCTGGCTGGAAACGCACAGCGTCCCGCGGTCCGCATCGGGAATGAAGACCATCTCGAAATCCTGGCCATCGTCCGAGCGCAGCAGCCATTTGCGCGTGCCGTCCGTCGAGACCTGCGCCTCGACCACCTCGGGCCGCGAAATGGCGAAACGCTCCGCAAGCCAGGGATGCTGGACCTTGGCAATGTCGGTCATCGCAGCGAAGTCGGAGACACCGCGATTGTATATCCAGTGCCAGATCTGCTTGGCGCGCAGCTTTGCGGCCTTCAGCTCGAGACCTGCCGTTTCG
>JANNLW010000105.1:0-1661 GCA_031397145.1 Sphingomonadales bacterium
AGGCTGGCGCGCAGGAAGGCACAGGTCGAACCTTTCCCATTGGTTCCGGCGACGTGGAAAACGGGGGGGAGCTGTTCATGCGGGTTGCCTAGCCGGGCCATCAACTTCGAAATCCGCTCAAGCCCCAGCACATCGCGACCGGGTGACAGCATGGTCAGCCGGTCGAGTTGCGCCTGGACGGCGGGATCGTCGCTATGGGCGTGATCGGCCACTGTGGTTCAGGCCGCGATGTCCTGTGGTGCCAGATAGCCGATCAGCCGCCCCAGCGTCTCACGCAAATCCTTGCGTGAAACCACCATGTCGAGCATTCCGTGATCGAGCAGATATTGGGATGTCTGAAAATCGTCTGGCAGCTTCTCGCGGATTGTATTCTCGATCACACGCCGTCCGGTAAAGGCCAGCGTAGCGCGCGGTTCTGCGATGTGAACGTCGCCCAGCATCGCATAGCTTGCCATGACCCCACCCGATGTCGGGTCAGTCAGAACGACGATGTAGGGCAGACCGGCATCGCGCAGTTCCTGCACCCCTACGGTCATTTTCGGCATCTGCATCAGCGACAGAATGCCTTCCTGCATGCGGGCGCCACCGGAGGCCGTGAAGATCACATAAGGGCAATGCGCGGCGATCGCGGCGCGGATGCCTGCGATAAAGGCTTCGCCTACAGCGATGCCCATCGATCCGCCCATAAACGCAAAATCTTGGACGCCGATGACGATCGGCTGGCCCTCGATCCGCCCCTGTGCGTTGATCAACGCGTCCGACTCACCCGTCTCCGTCCGCGCCGATTTCAGCCGGTCGGTATATTTTTTCGAATCGCGGAACTTGAGCGGGTCTTCGACCGTCTTCGGATTGGCGAGGACGATCCAGCTGTCCTCGTCAAACATTTGGTGAAAGCGGTCACTCGGCCCGATCCGGCCGTGCTGGTTGCACACCGGACAGACCGAAAGATTGTCCTCATACTCCTTGGCAAAGATCATCTGTGCGCAACCGGAGCATTTGATCCACAAATTGTCAGGCGTGTCGCGCTTGGCGATGAAGGGGATCGCATTGCGGACGCGGGTCAGCCAGTTCATGCCGCTTCCTCCTTGGGCGCGCCATCCATAGCGCGGCGCAGGCTGGCGATATAGTCCCGAACCGGGCCGGGGGCATTCGCGCCGTGTTCGCCGACAAGTTCGACAATCGCCGATCCGACCACCACGCCATCTGCAATTGCACCAATAGCCGCTGCCTGTTCGGGCGAGCGAATTCCGAATCCAACCGCGACAGGGAGATTGGTCGCTGCTTTCAACATTGCCACGGCAGTGGCGATGCTGCCAGTCGCAGCCTGCTGAAGGCCAGTGATGCCCGCGACAGAGACGTAGTAGAGGAATCCCGAAGCGCCGCCGAGAACAGCCGGAAGGCGCGCTGCATCCGTAGTCGGCGTGGCTAGGCGTATTAATTCAACGCTAGCTGCACGAAGGGCAGGGCCCAATTCTTCATCTTCCTCCGGCGGAAGATCAACACAGATCACGCCGTCGACACCGGCCTTGCTGCATTCCTCCGCGAACCAGCTGGCGCCACGCCGGATCATTGGATTGGCATATCCCATCAAAACCAGCGGTACTTGCGGATGGCGGCTGCGGAAGGCTATGGCGATGCCAAACAAATCAGCTGTGGTCGTC
>JANNLW010000373.1:0-6815 GCA_031397145.1 Sphingomonadales bacterium
GCCGGCAAGACCGTGGATCGGCGTGGCAAGCCGCTGACAATCAAGCTGAACGGGCTTGTCGAGGCGTGGTTCGAGAATCCAGCCGAGGGTGAGGCACAAGAGCCCGCAGCTTGAGCTAGAGCGTATGCGCGCTTAGAGTCGGCTCTTCAAATGAGGAGCGAATGAATGCGCGAATTCGAAGATGCGATTGTGGTGGTCACAGGCTCTGCGACCGGGCTTGGTGCTGCACTGGCGATCGGGGCTGCCGAGCAAGGCGCGCGCGCGGTTATTCTCAATTGCACGAAGAGCCTTGCTGAGGCCGAAGCCACCGCTGTGCGGGTTCGCGCTGCCGGAGCGGAAGCGATGATTGTGCAGGGCGATGTGTCCGACGATACTGCGTGTCGTGCGATTGCGGCGGCTGCCAAGAAATTTGGCCGAATCGATGCGCTGGCAAACAACGCCGGGACGACCAAGCAGGTTCCCAATCATGCCGATCTCGATGGCCTTTCAGCCGAAGACTTTCATCGTATCTACAGCGTGAACGTGGTGGGGCCGTTCCAGATGATTCGTGCCGCCCGCAGTCTGCTGGAAGCCAGCGACAGGGCCTCGGTACTGAATGTTTCCTCGATCGCGGGGGTTACGGGGATTGGCTCGTCCGTAGCTTATGCGGCCTCCAAGGGCGCATTCAACACAATGACCAAGAGCCTTGCCCGAGCGCTCGCGCCCAAAATCCGCATCAACGCGCTCTGCCCCGGTTTTATCGACACGCGCTGGTTCAGCGATGCGTTTGGTGACGAAGTCACCGCGCGCATTCGGGCCAATGTCATTGCGGCAGTGCCGCTGCAGGCGGCCTCGATGCCCGAGGACATTGCCGCGGCCGGACTGTTCTTCCTGTCTCGTGCATCGCGCCACGTCACAGGAGAAACGCTCCTTGTAGATGCCGGCATGCATCTTGGCCCAAATCTGAGCGCACGGTCACAGTGATCCCCTTCGCCTTCGGAGGACATGATTTCAGATTGCTGAAGGAAGGCGCCTTGTTCTGGCCGAGCCGGAGGGCGCTGATCGTTGCAGACCTTCACCTCGAAAAAGCGAGCTGGTTCGCAATGCACGGACAAATGTTGCCCCCGCAGGACAGCATGGCCACGCTGGAAAGATTGGCACGGCTGATAGCGCGAACCGGCGCATCCGAAGTCTGGTGTCTTGGAGACAATTTTCACGATGATGATGGCGCCGGGCGCATGTCCGAGATGGCGGCGCGGCTAATGGCGCGATTGACAGGATCAACACACTGGCACTGGATTACGGGCAATCACGATGAGAATTTGCCTGATGGGGTTGGAGGTGAAATCCTGGTTGAAGCCGAACGCGATGGTCTCATTCTCAGGCACCAGGCAGATCGGGACGAATTCCGCCCTGAATTCTCTGGCCATTTTCATCCCAAATATCGGGCTGGTGCGCGCGGCCGAAGCGTTTCTCGGCCCTGCTTCGTAGCGACCGCAACCAAAATGATCTTTCCAGCCTTTGGCACCCTGACGGGCGGCCTTGCAGCGGAGCATCCCGAGATCATGGCGGCGGTCGGCCCGGGTGCTGAGGCACTCCTGCCCGTGGCTGACCGCCTGCTCAGATTCCCGTTATCGATATAGATTGGGAAACGCTGCCTTATAGGCTGCAAGCTTTGGCACATCGAACCGTACGATATATCCGTGATCAGGGTTCCGGCGCATGAAATCCTGATGATAGACCTCCGCCGGGAAGAATTTTCCGCCCTCGATCTTGGTCACGATCGGCCGCGAATAGGCCCGCGCCTTGGTCAATTGGCCAATATAACCGCGCGCGGCCTTGTCCTGTGCGGGCGATTGCGGAAAGATTGCCGAACGATAGCTTGGCCCGGAATCCGGACCCTGCCGGTTCAATTGGGTCGGATCATGCGCGACCGAAAAATAGACGCGAAGAAGCGTGCCATAGCTGACCAGCCGAGGGTCATAGACAATTCGAATGGCTTCAGCATGACCCGTTCGCTCAGTTGATACGGCCTCGTAATTTGCCGTCTGCTCGGTGCCGCCCGCATAGCCGCTGATGACGTTCTTCACGCCCTTCACATGTTCGAAGACGCCTTCCATGCCCCAGAAACAGCCACCGGCGAACACGGCGATGGCGGTATTGCCACCCTCTTTGGCGTCAACCGCGACGGCCGGGATAGGAACAGCCCTTTCGGCAGCGCCCGGGCTCGACACGGTCATGACGGCAATCGCGGCAGCCGCGCCTGTGATGAATATTGTACGCACGATTACTGTCCTCATACCGGTTTGAACGTCAGGGCGACGCCGTTCATGCAATGACGCTTGCCCGTCGGTTTCGGCCCGTCATCGAAGACATGGCCGAGATGCCCGCCGCAGCGGCGGCAATGGACTTCGGTACGCGGTGATCCGATCGACCAATCGGTCTTGGTTCCGATCGCCTTGGGCAAGGACTGCCAGAAGCTCGGCCAGCCGGTGCCGCTGTCGAACTTGTTTGCCGACGAATAGACCGGCAATGCGCAGCCCGCACAAGAGAAAATGCCCTTTCGGTTTTCCTTGTTCAACGGGCTGCTATAGGGCCGCTCGGTGGCTTCATGACGCAGCGTCTGATAGGCGGAAGGCGAAAGCCGCTTGCGCCATTCGGCATCGGTCAGGGTTACTTCAAAACGCTCGGTGGCTTCTGCACGGTTGCACGCCCCAAGCGTCACCGAAAGCGCGCCTGCGCCGATCAGGCAATCGCGCCGGGAAAGGTTCATCATACTGATCTCCATACTTTCACCTGTTGCACCCGCATTCGCACAGGGACTGCAACAGGTTACACGCAGAAGGATGCGAATGTCAGCGCAAATTTCCGCAGGCGCGCTGGATGCGGGTGCAAGCGTCGGTCAACAAGGCCTCGGACGTGGCATAGGAAATGCGAAAGCCGGGTGAAAGGCCGAAGGCAACGCCGGGTACGGCCGCGACCTGGGCGTCGTCGAGGAAATAATCGATCAGGTCCGAATCGTTTTCGATTTTCTTGCCGGCAGGTGTGGTCTTGCCGATCACCCCTGAAGCGTCCGGATAAACATAGAATGCACCTTCGGGCGTCGGACAGCTCAGACCATTCGCTTGATTGAGCATCGAGACGACCAGGTCGCGGCGGCCCCGAAAGGCTTCGTTCCGGGCGAGCAGGAATGATTGATCCCCATTGAGCGCGGCAGTGGCTGCAGCTTGCGCAATCGAGCAGGGATTGCTCGTCGATTGCGACTGAAGCTTGGCCATTGCCTTGATCAGCCATTGCGGCCCCCCGGCAAATCCGATCCTCCAGCCCGTCATCGAATAGGCCTTGGAACAGCCGTTGACAGTCAACGTACGATCGTAAAGTTCGGGGCAGACCTGTACGATGGTCGCAAAGGGTTCATCGGCATACCAGACATGCTCGTACATATCATCGGTCATCACCATCACCTGGGGATGGAGCAGCAGCACTTCGGCCAACGCCTTGAGTTCGCTTGCGGTGTAGGCCGCGCCTGTCGGATTGGACGGCGAATTGAGAATCAGCCAGCGGGTCGCGGACGTGATCGCCGCCTCAAGCTGGGCAGGTGTGATCTTGTAACCCTGGGCAGCCGGGCCTTCGACGAACACCGGCGTTCCGCCCGCAAAGGCAACGATATCGGGATAGCTGACCCAGTATGGCGCAGGAATGATGACTTCATCGCCCGGATCGATGCTCGCCACCAGCGCGTTGAACAATGTGTGCTTGCCGCCAACATTGACGCTGATCTGGCTGGTTTCATAATCAAGACCATTGTCGCGTTTGAACTTGGCCTTGATCGCGGCCTTCAATTCGGCTGTGCCATCGACATTGGTGTATTTGGTCATGCCCTTTCGAATCGCTTCGATCGCTGCATCCTTGACGAAATCGGGCGTATCGAAATCGGGCTCGCCCGCGCTCAGGCCGATCACATCGACGCCATTTGCTTTCAGTTCCAATACCCGGCTGGTCATGGCAAGCGTGGCGGAGGGCTGAATGCGATTCAGCGCGGCAGAGGTGGTGCGCATGGAAACCTTCTGTTTGTGAAAGAGCCGCCGCGCCTATAGCGGCTTGAGCGTGGCGGGCAACAGTCCCCGGCTTGCATTGCCCACGAAAAATCCGCCTGAAAGGTCCTCAGGCCGGAGATCACCCTCGATCGCGCTGCCATTGGCGAGCAGTTCGGCGCGCAGCACGCCGGGGAGCAGGCCGCGAGACAAAGGCGGGGTGAAAAGAATACCGTCGGCCTTTACGAAGATGTTGGTAAAGCTGCCTTCGGTCACAAAGCCCGCAGGATCGAGTAAGGCAACCTCAAAGGTGCCGGCTCGTGCTCGCGCTTCTGAATAAAAACTCCGGTCACTCGTCTTATGGCGAAGACGGATATCATCAGGACTAACGGGCAGCGGCACAACAGCAACTTCCACCGGGCTATCCGGGGTGGCATGCAACCTGGAGATTTCGATCGCTATCCGCCCGCTTTGGCTTAGCATCAGCCGAACCTTGCGTGCGGCAGCGATGCGGAATGTTGCAGCCTGCAGCTCATTGCGAACCGCATGGCGATCGAACGGAATATCGAAAGTGGCCGCGCTCGCACGGACCCGCTCGATATGCCGGTCAAGCAGATGAATACCGCCTTCGGGATCGAACCGCATCGTTTCGATCAGGTCGAACCTACGCGGGTCTGCCACAAACCGTCCCTTTGTCAGACATTCGTCCCATTCCTCCCCTGCCCGGCTGTCCGCGACAATGCCGCCACCAAGGCCGATTGTGGCGCGCATGTCTCCGTCATGCAAATGAAGCGTGCGGATCGCAACATTGAATGCAGCGTTGCGCATGCCCGTTTCATCGGGCGCATCGATCCGGCCGATGCTGCCCGTGTAGGGGCCGCGGGCTCCGTTTTCGACCTCGTCGATAATCTCCATTGCGCGGATTTTTGGGGCACCCGTGATCGATCCACACGGGAAAATTGCAGCCAGTACATCGACTGCATCCAGGCCCTCGGACAATTGTGCAGTGACAGTTGACGTCATCGTATGGATCGTCG
The DNA here is from genome assembly GCA_031397145.1 of Sphingomonadales bacterium. Lineage (GTDB taxonomy): Bacteria > Pseudomonadota > Alphaproteobacteria > Sphingomonadales > Sphingomonadaceae > Aquisediminimonas. Next base: position 5,051 of record JANNLW010000373.1, read on the forward strand.
GGTATGTCTCGACGCTGAAGAGCTTTGGCACCTCGACGCTTCCAGCTTTGGCGACGCGCGACAGGTCATTGCGCAGCAGATCGACGATCATCAGGTTTTCCGCGCGCTGCTTGGGGTCAAGGGCGAGCGCTTCTATCGCGCCCGCGTCGCTGGCCACGGTCGCTCCACGGGCAGCCGTACCCTTCATCGGTCTGGTCGTGATCTTGCCTTCGTGCAGCGCAAAGAACAGTTCGGGTGAAAGCGAGAGAAGCCAGTCCTCTCCGGTCCAGACAATGCCTCCATAGCCCGCCTGTGCCCGCGCCCTGAGCCCTGAATAGAGAGCAAGGGGATGTCCGGCGACGGGCACATCGGCACGAAACGAGAGGTTCACCTGGTAGATGTCACCCGCCTCAATATATTCGGTAACCTTTGCAAAACTCTCGTCATAACCTGCGCGATCAAGCCGAGGCGAAGGTCTACCCACCCATCCCGAGAGTGGGTCCGGCAGGAGTTGCGACACATGATCGGGTTCTAGTTCGTCATAACCATCAAACACGCCGAACCAGAGCAGTGGCTTCGCGGCCTCGCGGGCAAGGTTCGCCATCCGGGATTCAAGTGCGTGGGCAGCCTCATAGGCTATGAACCCGGCAACCGGCCTTGGTTCAGCGCGAAGGCATTCAAGCGCGTCAGCGACTTCGCCGTGCGTCCACGCGACAATGGTATCGACCGGATCGCGATAGAGCCTCGCCGGCGAAGCGTTGGTTGCGCGAGCGTCGTCAAGGAGTACAAAAGGGCGATCCGCCGAAATCATGCCAGTCCTTTTGGCACCAACCCAGGGCTGGTGCCAGTAGAGGATGTTTCCACTCTGAGCCAGGCGGAGTCAGTCAGGCCAATGCCGTTGTTGCCGACGCCTGGTTTTCCCTTCGATCCGGGAACAGCCAGTGAGACAGCGCGACCACCAATCCGGTAAAGACATAGGCACCGACGATTGCTGGAGGGTTCCAAAGCAACAATATCGCGAACACCAACCTCAGGTACAAAGGGTTGAAACCAAAGTCGTATCCCAGCGCGGCGCACACACCGAAAAGATTTTTCTCATCAGCAATGAAAGACCAAAGAAACTGCATGGCGCTTGCTCCAAATGAGCGGTCAGGCCATCCGGACCGCATCGACAAAAGCCACAAAGCAGCATTCATGCCAGAACTTGGAAGTGACGGGATTTAGCCAGACATCCAAAAAGATGCGCGAAGACGCAGTGTGTAAGCGTCGCACAAAATGCCAACTTTCAGCGACATTTACCAGAAAGTGTCGCATTCACATTGGTTGAGGTGGCAAATCGCCGGAATTGCCGCACTTGACGATTGATCTGCGCAATAAACCAAGGAGCAGGAACTATTCATGGTGCCCGGGGGCGGGATCGAACCACCGACACTGCGATTTTCAGTCGCATGCTCTACCAACTGAGCTACCCGGGCACTGCCCGGCGCGAGGGCCAGGGAGCGCCGGTTTATAGTGGGGCCGAGAGGCCGTGTCCACCCGGCTTCGCCTTCGGCTTCGCCGGGCGCGGCCCGCTTCGCATCTTCAGGCAAATGGCTGGGAAATCAGGTTTATTTGCCGTGGGGTGAGATGCTCAAGGCAACCATGCCAACGACCCCCGGCTTACTGTGCATGGGGTTGTTTTCGATATTTTGCTAATCGGCGTCCTCGTCGGCTTCGGGCCGGCCCGGCACGACGTAGGAGCCGGACAGCCAGCGGTTCAAGTCGACATCCCGGCAGCGCTCGGAAC
>JANNLW010000173.1:0-5679 GCA_031397145.1 Sphingomonadales bacterium
GTCGATCATCAAGAGCGCGTCGTCACGCCAGCCAGTCAGCGTCTGGTCTTCGAACGCGCCTTCACTCTGGCCGCAACCCCCATAATCGAAACGAAGGAAGCTTCGTCCTTCAGACGCCGCCCATGCTTCAAGTGCGAGTGCCTTTGATCCGGACATATCGGACATGTAACCGGGAAGAAAAACAATCGCCGGTCCGCGCCCCTCGCACAGGTGAAAGGCCAGACGCGTCCCGTCAGCGCGGGTCAGATAATCCATTCGACCGACATCATCTCGATCGTTGCGTCCCGCTTCGCCCCGCGTTTTTCGACCATGATCGTATGCAGACGACGGATCGTGTCGCTGCCGCTGGTTACGCACCAGGCTGGGACGATGGAATGCATCAGCGCTTTGGTGCCGCCCCAGATCATCGCGAAGCCAAAGCTGGACGCCACGCCCATATGCTCAAGATAGGATTCCTCTACTTCGCGCGGATGGTCGAGAAATAGCTTTCGAAACATGGCCCATGTGCTCCCGTCAAATCTGGCTCCGTGTCTTCTTAGGGCCAACCGCGGGGTTTGCCGAGCGCGAAGCGCAAATTGCCTTCAGCGCTTTCCATTCCGCATCGGTCAGGATCGGCGTCGCCCGATATGTCCGCGCAGATTCCGCGAAACGGCGGCGGCGGTCAGCATCGCCTGGATGGGTTGAAAGGAGGGCTGCCAGATCGTTGCCATTATCAACCGCATCACCTTTCTCCGGCTTGCCGTCGCGTGTGTTTGCCCCGCCCATTCGTGCGAAGAAATCCGACACGCCCATCGCGGAGACATCCCCGCTACGAAGCAGTTTGATGGCCTCATCATCGGCCTCACGCTCGGCTGCGCGGCCGTTTGAAAGGAACAGCCCGGTTGAGGCCGCCGCCCCGACATTGCCACCCAGTCCTTCGAGAAACACACCCAGCCCGAAATGGCGGATCAAGGCCTGGTTTCCATGATAATGCTGCACATGGCCGAATTCGTGGGCCAGCACCCCCGCAACCTCATCGGCGCTTTGCGCCTGGTCGATCAGCCCGCGGAACAAGATGATCTGCCCACCGGGAAGGGTGATCGCATTGACAGTGTCATTGTCAACCACCGTCACACGCACAGGCTCAACCAACCCAGCCGGCGGCTTGATCCGTCTTATCATCTCATTCAGTGCGCTAGTCCCGGCGGGATCCCGGCACTGCTCGTCCTCCGGCGCGAAAATCTCAGCATATTGATCACCGACGCCCTGTGCCACGTCGTGCGGGACGAGCGGAGCGAGCCCGGCCAGAAGCCATGATCCGAAAAACCAAAGTAGTGTAGAAAATGCGATCACGGCTGCAAGCGAACCACCGATCCAGCGCCAGTGACGCGCTGTTGTTGCGTGAAACCGGGTCACGTCCCGAAAATTGGGTGCCGCGTCCATCGGAAGGATCAGGCGCCAGTCCGGCAAGTCCAGCCTGTGCAGCGTCAGCCCGGTTTTACCATCCACGCGCCTGAGTTCATCGACGGGAATAGCCTCGTCGCCGAACCGGAGCATATCGCCTTCGCGCATGGCTTGAATGCGCAGCGGTTGCGCGCTCCTGCCATCGAAAACCCGCGCTTCAAAAACTGCTGACATCGAAGGCATCAACGAGGCCATCCCCTTGCCCCGGCGCTGAAAGGTTGGTCTGCTGGAGGGTTGACGGATCATAATAGCCATCGATCCAGACGCGTCGCGCCATGAACGCCCAATAGCGATACGGCATCAGGATAATCCCCAGATAGGCCGTGAACAGAACAAGCGCGATGTTGCCAAGATAGTAGCGCACAACCTCCCAAGTCGTGACGTCGATCCGAAGCACCATGGTATCGCCGATCCGCGTATTGTTGAACGTTTCCTTGAGATAGGCCGCCTGATAATTGGCGAACAATATCGCACCGACAAACCCGAGGATGATCAGCCCCAAATAAAGGATGCCAATCGCGATGAAGAGTTGCTTCACATCCTCTGGCGATGGATTCGCGTCGGACTTGGTGAACATCGCGCCGTAATTGAAGAAGAACCAGGCATAAAAGGCGATCATCGGAATGACGACCAGACTCCAGGCCAGCAGGAACGGTTTCCACAACGGACGGTGATCGGCGACAGCGGACATCGGCAAACTGCCGATCCGCACATCGCGGACCAGCCGGTTCCAACGCTTCGCTGTCGCCCATGGCAAGGCAAGGCCGAGGGAAAACATCGTCGCCAGTGTAAGGCCGAAGCTGAACAGGCCGAAGGAAAAGCCTTGCTCGGTCATCCCCGAACGAATGCCACGCCAGGATGTGCGCGAGAGCAGATAACGCCAGCTGCGATACTGGCCGACGGCAACGAGATAATAGATGCTGACGACAAGGATGAATTGACTGACAAAGATCGCCACGGATGCCTTGCCAATCAGCATGGGTGACAAAATCGAAATCAGGCCAAAGGGGATGGAAACGAGCAGGACCACAAGGATCGCACCAATGAACAATTCGAACCCGGTGCCGCGATACTCGAGTGCATCGCCATCGAGCGAGGTTTGCGCCCAGAGATAACGTCGATACTTCGCCTTGCCCCAAAAACGGTAGATTCCAAGAGTCAGGATGGTGAGCGCCAGATTGCCCAATTGAATTAGGAAGAAATCCCCGGCAAGGCCATTGAAGCCGGTAGGCGGCGCGTTTTCGTCAGCGGCCAGCGGCACAGCGCCATTCATGCGGTACGACTCGACGGCGCATGGGGCGGCTCAATCTCGGGCGGCTCGGGCGGATCCAGCTCGCCTTCCCACTTCGCCACGACCACCGTCGCAACCGCATTGCCCACGACATTCGTCCCTGACCGGCCCATGTCGAGGAACTGGTCAATAGCGAGAATCAGGACAAGACCGGCCTCTGGAATGCCGAACTGGGCCATTGTTCCCGAGATCACGACAAGACTGGCACGCGGGACGGCGGCCATGCCTTTCGATGTCAGCATCAGCGTCAGGAACATCGCGACCTGCTGCGCAAAGCTCAGCTCGATCCCGTAGAGCTGCGCGATGAAGAGCGTCGCGAAGGTCATGTACATCATCGACCCGTCAAGGTTGAACGAATAACCCAGGGGCAGCACGAAGCTGCTGATCTTGGGCGGCACACCGAACCGGTCCAGCGCCTCGAGCGTACGCGGATAGGCGGCTTCCGACGACGCGGTCGAAAACGCCAGCAATATGGGTTCGCGGATGTAGCGGATCAGCGTGCCTGCGCGCGGTCCGACGATGACGAGTGCCACGAGAAAGAGGAGCAGCCACAAGACAAGCAATCCGAAATAGAAAGTGCCAATGAACCACGCGAAGGTGCCGAGAATACCGAGACCATTGACCGCAATCGCCTTGGCCATCGCTGCAAAGACCGCGATCGGTGCAGCACGCATGACATAGTCGGTAACCTGCAGCATGACGTGCACCAGCGCGTCGACGCCCTTCACAATGGGTTCGGCCTTTTCGCCAACCGCCGTCATCGCCACGCCGAAGAACAGCGAAAAGATGACGATCTGCAGCAGCGTGTTGTTTGCCATGCCCTCGAAGATCGATTTGGGAAACATATCAGCAATGATTTCGAATATTGTCTGCGCAGGTTTGGCGATCCCCGCCGTCGCGTCGGATGGCGGCAGGACAAAACTGGTGTTGAGACCGGGATGGAGCAGGTTGACAAGGACCATGCCCAACGTCAGCGAAACGACCGTCGCACCGATGAACCAGGTCATCGTCTTGAGCCCGACACGTCCCAGACTGGCTGTGTCTCCCATATGGACGATGCCCGAAACAAGCGTCGCGAAGACCAGCGGCGCAATGATCATCTTGATCAGGCGCAGGAAGATATCGGTGACCAGCTTGAACCATTTGCTGACCTCTTCGATAACCTTCGGGTCATTGATCGTGGAATGGAGAATTGCGCCCACGACGATCCCCAGAACAAGTCCGATCATGATATAAAGAGTTAACCGCTTGGCCATGTTTCCCCCGGGGACTGGTTTTGCGCAATGGACGCGATCAGCGCCGCTCCGTCAAGCCTTCCAGAATTTCCGCGGCAAACTGGCTAAGTGTATCATCGCGCGCGCCCATGATGAGGATACGGTCTCCCGGACAGGCTTCCTTGATCAGCCTTTGGCCGATCGCGGCGCGTTCGGGAACATGTTCGGCGCTTGGCCCGATTGCATGCGCGAGCGCGTCGCTTCCCATACTTCGGTCAACCGTTCCCCCATAATAGGCGGGATCGGGGATGAACAAACGATCCCGGGTTCCAAGCTTTGTGCGAAACGTCGCTGCCAGTTCGGTTCCCATCAGCCTGAGCGGGCCATAGCCGTGCGGCTGGAACATCACCAGCAGCCGCCCGGGAAAGGCGTGCAGCGCGTCAAGCGTTGCAGCGATCTTGTCCGGATTATGCCCGAAATCGTCGATGACCGTGACGTCATGACGCGTCCCGATCACATCTAGGCGCCGCTTCAGTCCGGCAAAATTGCTCAACGCCGCTGCACTATCCACCAAAGGAATGCCCGCTGCCTCGGTCGTAGCCAGCGCCGCCAGCGCATTGGCTGCATTGTGCCGCCCCGGCACCCGCAACGTGACCGCAACGCCATTGGCCTTGAAGTTGATCCCGTCAGGCCGTTCCACCACATCGCTGCCGCGCAAATCAGCACCTTCCGCAAAGCCGAACGTCCGGGCATTGGGCCCGGCCAGTGCCAACGCTTCTTCATTGTCTGCATTGACGATGGCAACCCCGGCGCGACGAACAAAATCCCCGAACAGCCGCCGCAACTCCTCCATCGACTTGTGATCGAGCGCGACATTGTTGAGGACGGCAATGTCGGGCGTGTAGAGCGCGATCGATCCGTCGCTTTCATCAACTTCGCTCACAAAAGCGCCACCTGCGCCAACCCGCGCGCTGGCAAAAGGCGCATCAGGGCGAACATAATTCTTCATCGCCGCTCCGTTCATGATCGTCGGATCACGCCCGGCCTGATCAAGGATCCATCCGATCATGCCCGTGACGGTCGATTTGCCGCTAGTCCCCCCGACAGCAATCCGCTGCACACTGGCATTGAACAGTTGCGCGAGCAGGTCAGCACGGGACATTCGTTCAAGACCAAGCCGTTTTGCTGCCACGACGTCCGGCACCGTCACTTCCACCGCGGCCGATGCCACGAAAATTTGTCCTCCGGTAACGCCCGAGCCATCTTGAGGAAACAGGGCAATCCCGAGTTTTTCGAGCGCGGTAAATTTTTCACCGATCCGCCCTTGATCGAGTGACCGATCCGACCCCGAAACCCGGCTCCCTCGCGCCGAAACAATCATCGCCAGCGGCATCATCCCCGACCCACCAACGCCACAGAAGAAATAATTGGGGCCGTCCATATCCCGCCGCTTCTGGCGCTTCAGGACGCCAAGGGCAAGCGCAACCGTGCCAGGACGCCGCCCATATCCTCGCTTTCCTCAAGCGCGATCGTCCCGCCGTAGATTTCGGCAACGTCGCGCACGATAGCAAGGCCAAGACCCGTTCCGGGCTTTGAAGAATCGAGTCGGACACCGCGATTGAAAAGTTTCTCGCGGTCTTCCGGCGAGATGCCCGTCCCGTCATCCTCGACATCAATCACCGCCATTCCATCCTCGGCGCTGACTGTGACGAACACACTGCCACCGCCATA
>JANNLW010000179.1:0-3229 GCA_031397145.1 Sphingomonadales bacterium
GCCTGAAGGTCGCCGTGGTCGAGGGCCGCGAGACGCTCGGCGGCACCTGCCTCAACATCGGCTGCATCCCCTCCAAAGCGCTGCTGCATGCCACCCACATGCTGCACGAAACCCATGAAAACTTTGGCAAAATGGGCCTGATCGGTGCGCCGCCGACGGTCGACTGGGCGCAGATGCAGGTCTACAAGCAGGACACGGTGACCCAGAACACCAAAGGCATCGAATTCCTGTTCAAGAAGAACAAGATCACCTGGCTGAAAGGCTGGGGCAGCGTCCCCGCCGCCGGGCAGGTCAAGGTCGGCGATGAGCTGCACGAGGCGAAAAACATCGTGATCGCAACGGGTTCCGAGCCATCGTCCCTCCCCGGCGTAACGGTGGACGAGACCACGATCGTCACCTCCACCGGCGCGCTTACCCTCGGCAAGATCCCCAAGACCATGGCCGTCATCGGTGCCGGCGTCATCGGCCTTGAAATGGGCTCCGTCTACGCCCGCCTCGGCACAGCGGTGACGGTCATCGAATACCTTGATGCGATCACCCCCGGCATGGATGCAGAGGTTGCCAAATCCTTCCAGCGTATCCTTGTAAAACAAGGGCTTACGTTCATTCTCGGGGCCGCGGTGCTGGGCGTCGATACGGCAAAATCCGGCGCGACCGTCCGCTACAAACTGCGCAAGGATGACAGCGATGCCACCCTTGCCGCCGAAACCGTCCTCGTCGCCACCGGCCGCAAACCCTATACTGCGGGCTTGGGGTTGGAGGCGCTGGGACTCGAGATGCTGGCCAAGGGCCAGATCAAGATCGACGATCATTTCTCGACCAATATCAAGGGGATATATGCCCTCGGCGACGCGATCCCCGGCCCCATGCTCGCCCACAAGGCCGAGGATGAAGGCATGGCCGTAGCCGAGATCCTTGCCGGAAAGTCGGGCCAACCGGGCTGAACTCGACGTTGATCGTGGTAGCTGGGAAACATTCATCACCGAGACCTACACGGATGCGATGATCGTGCTGCACGAGGGCGCAATCGTCTACGAAACCTATCGTAACGGGATGACAGCCGAAACGCCGCATCATTGTTTTTCTGTCACAAAATCCTTTGTCGGACTTATTGCCGAGATCCTGATCGCGAATGGCCTGCTTGATCCTCGAGCGCTGGTCACCACCCACATTGCCGAGCTCGCCGAAAGCGGATTTGCGTCGGCCACGGTCCGTGACGTGATGGACATGACGGACGGCGTCGCTTTTGATGAGGACTATTCCAATCCGGATGCCGATGTGCATCGTTATTCAGCAAGCTACTGGACGCCATCTCAGGCAAAAGGCGGCGCACGCGAAACTCTCGCCAGGCTTGTCAATCGCGACGCGGAACCCGGCATGGCCTTTTCCTATCGGACGCCCGTGGCAGACGCGCTGGGCTGGGTGATCGAACGTGCGACGAACCGGCGCCTTGCCGACCTGTTCACCGAACTGCTCTGGCAACCCGCTGGATGTGAAGATGATGGGCATTTACTCGTAGACACGGCTGGCCATGAAATTGCCGCCAGTGGCCTCAACGCAACGGCTCGTGACTTGGCCCGGTTGGCGTTGCTGATATTGGATAATGACAGCCCCGTGCCGCCGAAGGCGCGGCAGAGCATCGTCGGAGGCGGGGATCGCGCGCTGCTTTCAAGGTCTCGCCATGCCGAACGCGGCGGCGGATCCTACCGCAGCCAGTGGTGGGTGTCGCATGACGGGAACGGGAGCATTTCGGCGCTCGGCGTCTATGGCCAGCGTGTGCATATCGAAACTGAAAACGACCTTATTCTGATCCGCTTTGGATCACACCCGCTTGCCTCCAACCTCCATACCGATGCGGTGCATCGGCAGGCGTTGGAGGCGTTGCGGAGTTTCTTGCGTTAGACAGCCGCTACATCAACGAGTTTTCCGCCCATCGCTTCGTGAAGGATAAAACCTTCAAGCGGGTCGAAATCGCCGCGCCAGGGGCCATTTTCGAGCATCTCGGTGGTATGTCTGTAGCCGGCATCCCACCGCTCGCGAATGCCGCTCGGGCTAAAATCGACGTCCTTGCTATGGTCTTCATTGTCAAGCTGAGGTGCCAGCAACCGAACGACATGCATCCGGGTGACGCAACCATAACCTGCCAACTCCTCGACAGCCTTTGCAGGTACCGAGCCTGCAGGAACCAGCGAGGCCAGTTCGGTGATCACGTGACGCAGCTTGTGCAATTGCCGCTGGCGTTTGATGTGCGAGTCGGCCCGGCTTGCATATTGGATATCCTTCTGCCGATTGGTCACTTCCCAAATGGATTTGGGCTCGTCGCCATGCGGATTGAAAAGGTGGACGGCAAAAACCACCGCATTGCGACGCGGGTGTTCGTCGAAAACTGCCTCCACCGGTGTATTGGAAACAATGCCGCCATCCCAATAGAGCTCATCATCGATACGAACCGCCGGAAACGCTGGAGGCAGAGCGCCCGAGGCCATAACATGGCGGACATCGAGCCGGGTGTCTCGCGTATCGAAGTAGCGCATCTCGGCAGTCTGGACGTTGACCGCGCCGACTGTCATCCGGGTTTCGCCATCGTTGATGATGTCGAAATCGACGAGGTCGTTCAGGTTTTTGCGCAATGGTTCGACCGAATAATATCCGGCATCATCAGCGCCAAGTGGCACGTGTGCGCTCAGGAACGCCATCGGATTGGGCGTGAAAAAGGCCGGTATACCGCCCATGATTGCACTCATTGTACGGCCTGCGTTGCCGAACAGACTCCCGAACGGAGTTTCGAATTCCTGACCGTGCTCCATCCGCTTCCAGAACGCCTTAAGCGCGCCTATCCGATCTTGGAGCTTGTTACCGGCGATCAGCGATGCGTTTATTGCGCCAATCGAGGTGCCGATCACCCAGTCGGGCTCGATTCCGGCTTCGTGCAGGGCCTCATAGACACCGGCCTGGTAGGCACCAAGCGCGCCTCCACCCTGAAATACGAGCACAGTTTGGCCATAGTTTGCGAGTTCGTCTTTAAGGTTGATTGTCATCGTGTGTTCCTTTCAAATCAGGCGTTCAGCAGCCGCAACGCGGGGCGGGGAATGAGGGTGGCGGGGAGATCGGGAGCAACATCGCCAGTGATCAGTCTGGCTCCGCGTGCGAAGGTCAGATAGTTCCACAGCCAGTGGAGACCCACAACGAAGCGGTTGCGGAAACCGGCCAGGAACCAGATATGGGCGAC
>JANNLW010000252.1:0-1656 GCA_031397145.1 Sphingomonadales bacterium
TTGGCCTGACCGCCAAGGATCCAGTGGATCGCAGGATAGGCAGCAAGCGCGGGAGCAGCGGAGGCCGGGTTGGTGGCCTTGCTGTCATTGACGTAGACGACGCCGCCAAGTTCGCGCACACGCTCCATCCGGTGCGGCAGTCCGGGATAGGTCAGCAGGCCTTCCTCGACCGTCGCCGCCTTGATCCCCAGCACGTCTGCGACGGCGCGCGCGACAGCAACATTCTGGGCATTGTGCGGGCCTTGCAGCGATGGCCAGCGAGACTGGTCGCCCACCTGTTTCGAAGAAACGCGCATCAATCGATGGTTGATCCGGCTCGCGATCATCTTCGTGCGATCATCTTCGGTCGCGATCACCGCAACCTTGTCGACATGCTGCATCGTGAAGAGCCGTTCCTTCGACGCGGCATAATCCGCAAAGCCGTCATACCGGTCGAGATGATCGGGTGTGATGTTCAGCAATACGGCAATGTCGCAATCCAGCGAGTGGCACAGGTCGATCTGGTAGCTCGACAGTTCAAGGACATAGATGCCGCCTTCCGGCAGCGGCTCCTGCCCGAGGATGGGCAGGCCGATATTGCCGCCAAGCATCGTTGGCATGCCGGCGGTCTCGATTATGTGATGGATGAGCGCCGTCGTGGTCGATTTGCCGTTGGTGCCGGTAATCCCGATAACCTTGTGCGGCGGGAGGCTGGCGCGCGCCTGAGAGAAGAGTTCGATGTCGCCGAGCAGCGGAACGTGTGCGGCATGGGCCTTGTCGGCAATCGGATGGCGATTGATCGGTACGCCTGGCGAAACCACCGCTGCGTCAAAACCAGCGAGGTCGATCTCGAGCGGATCGGCCAAAGTGACACCGTTGCCAATGGCAGCTCGCGCCTCTTCCTTGCCGTCCCAAGCCACAACATCGGCCCCGCTCGCGACCAGCGCCTGCACCGTGGCAAGTCCCGACCTTGCCAGCCCAAGCACCGCGTAGCGTTTGCCACGAAAGGCAGGGGAGACAATCACCGCAGCTTCAACGTCGAAAGCCCGGCCAGTGCCAGGACGAAGGAAACGATCCAGAACCGGATCACGACGGTCGGTTCAGACCAGCCAAGCTGTTCGAAATGATGATGGATCGGTGCCATGCGGAAAACCCGCCGCCCGGTGCGTTTGAACCAGAAAACCTGAATGATCACCGAAAGGGCCTCGACCACGAACAGGCCACCGATCACCGCCAGTGCGAACTCATGATGCGCGACGACGGCAATGGTTCCCAATGTTCCGCCGAGCGCGAGGCTTCCTGTATCGCCCATGAAGACCGCGGCTGGCGGTGCGTTGAACCAGAGGAAAGCTAGCCCTGCCCCCACGATAGCGCCACACAAGACGGTCAGGTCTCCCGCGCCGCGCACAAAGGGAATACCGAGATACTCGGCATATTTCACATTGCCGACCAGATAGGCAATCATCATGAACGCGAGGCAGGCAATGATCACCGGCATTGTCGCAAGCCCGTCAAGCCCGTCCGTAAGATTGACCGAATTGCCGAAAGCAACAATCACGAACGCGCCGAACGCGATATAGAAATAGCCCAGATCGGCAACGGGTCCCTTGACGAATGGCAGATAGAGTTCCGTGCCCGATTGCCAGGTGATCAGGGCAACCGCGACCGCCGCAATGG
>JANNLW010000286.1:0-7723 GCA_031397145.1 Sphingomonadales bacterium
GCGATGCCCATCGACGTTGTTTTGGCACGACGAATCGCCTGTGCGGGCTTGTCGCTGCCAGAGATAACCTCGGGCGCATGGATGATCTGCGAATTGGCCTTGAGGTTGGGATGGTTTTCAAGCGCAGCCGCGATTGCGGCTTCGTCGCCGACAAGGCTGAAGGTCAGGCCTGGCCACCGGCGGCGGGCAAGTGCAACGCCGCGCAGCATGACTGCCAGCCCCTCATCACCGCCCATCGCGTCGATGGCAAGTCGTGGCGCATCTGCCACTTGGTCCATCTCCCGGCTATTTTGTTGAAACGGTCTTAGCCGGAAATGCTGACAACTTCACGGCCATTATAATGGCCGCAAGCGGCGCACAAATTATGCGGGCGCTTCAGTTCTCCACAATTGGAGCATTCCTGAAAGGCTTCGACTCTTAGCGAATCGTGGCTCCGGCGCATGTTGCGCTTGGAGGGCGAGGTTTTTCTCTTTGGAACGGCCATTTCGGCACCTGTCTTTTCGTCTGTTGATCCGGTTTGCAACAGTGCAGGTCGCGATGGAAAGAACAGCGACCCTTTACAAGGCCGCGTCCGCATGCGGCCGGACTGTCACAGTGAGCGAGCGCCTATAGCGATTCCCGCAGACGTTGCAAGTGTGGCGTTCCCGTGGCAACCAGCATCGCGACAACAAAGGGGAAGCACCAACATGATCTTGCCAATTTCACTTAGTGCTGCTGCAGCAGCAGCCTTTATCAACTTGTGGCTCGGCATTCGCATCGGCCAGGTACGCACATCGGAAAAAGTTTCGATCGGCGATGGCGGAAATGAAAAGGTCATCCGCCGGATGCGGGCGCAGGCCAATTTCGTCGAGTTCACGCCGTTTGTGCTGATCCTTATCGTGCTTCTCGAACTGGCGACCGGAACGTCCACCTTGCTTTGGGCCGCAATGGCGGTTTTTATGGTTGCACGTATTGTTCATGCATTGGGAATGGACGGCATGGCGAAAGGCAGGCCGATTGGCATCATGCTCACCTTGCTCATCATGACGGGGCTTGCAGGCTATGCGGTGTACATCGCCCATAGTTCAGACGGGAAGATCACGATGCCTGCAAGCGAAGCTGTTTCTGCCGGCTAACTAAGCCAGCGCATAGTCCGAGACATAGCCATTGGTCTTGCGTTCATGGGCAAAGGTCGACATCGGCCCGTGCCCAGGGACGAAGGCTGTATCGCCGCCCAGTGGCCAAAGCCGCCCGGTAATCGAATCAATCAGTTGCTGGTGATTGCCCATCGGAAAATCGGTGCGGCCGATCGAGCCCTGAAACAGCACGTCACCCACAATCGCCAGCTTTGACGGCGCGTGGTGGAAAACAACATGGCCGGGCGTGTGGCCTGGACAGTGGTAGACGTCGAGCACGAGATTGCCGACCGTCACGGTGTCGCCATTCTCCAGCCAGCGGTCCGGCTCGAAGACTTCGGCGTGCATTCCATATTTGCCGCCGTCATCACCGAGGCGAGAAATCCAGAAGCGATCTGCTTCGTGCGGGCCCTCAATCGGAATACCCAACTCCTTCGCAAGCATGCCCGATTGCCCGCAATGATCGAGATGGCCGTGGGTGAGGAGGATTTTTTCGACGGTCACGCCCTGCTGCACCGCCGCGGCTTTTAGCCGATCAAGATCGCCGCCAGGATCGGTAAATGCACCACGCATGGTTTCTGTGCACCAGATCAGGCAGCAATTCTGCTGGAGCGGCGTCACGGGAATGATGGCGGCCTTGAGTGGCGGATTGGCAGTCATGCGGAACCCTGTGCCGTGACGAGGCCGCATCGTCCAGCCTGAAATGCTTGCTGCCATGGTGGTGTCAGCGCGAAATGTGCTAAATCAACGTCGGTGTATTAGGTTGCCATTATGGAGATGCGAAGTCAGCACTGTCGTCATTGCATATGGAAGGCAAAACAATTGGCATTCCCACTCTGCTGAGTTTCCCGCAATATGGAGGTGAAAATGTCACACAATGGAAAGTGTTTTTGTGGAGCGGTTGAGCTGGAAGTTGCCGGATCGCCCGAAGGCATGGGCTATTGTCATTGTGCGTCCTGCCGTTCTTGGTCCGGTGGTCCGGTCAATGCATTCAGCCTGTGGAAACCCGAAAATGTTACGGTGGTATCTGGCGCCGAACATGTTGCGACTTTTCAAAAGACTCCGCTCAGCCAGCGCCAATATTGCACGAAATGCGGGGGACACCTCATGACCAGCCATCCACCTTTGGGCTTGGTGGATGTGTTCGCTGCGACTATTCCCACCCTCGATTTCGCTCCCGGCGTTCACATAAACTATGCCGAGACGGTATTGCCGATGCGCGATGGCCTGCCCAAAATGAAGGACTTTCCATCTGAATTCGGCGGATCAGGGGAGCTTGTCCCCGAATAGCGGTTGGTGGCTGCCGAAATCTGATACACTCTGGCGCTGGTTTGTGCATGGATGGAACCACGCTGAAATCCGCCTGCTTGCCCACTCGCCCTGCAAAGGCTAATGGCCCGCGCGGCTCTTTCAATCCCATCAGGTGAAACATGAAAATCAACGCGGTCGAGATTCGCCCCGGTAATATTCTTGAATATGAAGGCGGGCTGTGGCGCGCGGTGAAGATCCAGCATACCCAGCCGGGCAAGGGCGGGGCCTATATGCAGGTCGAAATGAAAAACCTGATTGACGGACGCAAGAACAATGTTCGATTCCGTTCTGCCGAAACGCTCGAAAAAGTACGGCTCGATACCAAGGATTTTCAGTTCCTCTTTGCCGAGGGCGACACGCTGACCTTCATGGACAAGGAAACCTATGAGCAGGTTTCGCTCGATTCCGGAATCCTTGGCGATGCCGCAGCGTTTCTTCAGGATGGCATGGACGTCGTTATGGAGCTTTGGGAAGAGCGCCCGATTTCGGTGCAGCTTCCCGACACCATTGAGGCGCTGATTGTCGAGGCTGATGCCGTAGTGAAGGGGCAGACGGCGTCATCGTCCTACAAACCTGCCATTCTCGAAAATGGTGTGCGGATCATGGTCCCGCCGCATATTGGCGCCGGCACACGGATTGTGGTCGATGTCTACGCCCAAGAATATGTAAAGCGGGCGGAGTAGCGCTTCATGGTATCGCATTCCGGCCTGCTGACCGTCATGGATCGTGCAGCGCGCAAGGCGGGCGCGAAGCTGCGCCGCGATTTCAGCGAGGTCCAGCATCTGCAGGTCAGCCGCAAAGGGCCGGCCGATTTTGTTTCGAAGGCCGACCAGAGGGCCGAACGTACGTTGTACGAGGAGCTTCTTCATGCCCGGCCGGATTGGGGCTTTCTGCTTGAGGAGGCGGGAGAGATTCCTGGTGATCCGAACAAGCCGCGCTGGATCATCGATCCGCTCGATGGGACATCCAATTTCCTCCACGGGCTGCCTCATTTCGCGATTTCGATCGCTGTCGAAGAGCCGATGGCGAACGGCAAACGCGAAATCACGACCGGGCTGGTCTACCAGCCTTTGACAGATGAGAGCTTCTGGGCCGAAAAGGGCAGGGGTGCCTGGCTGCAAGACCAGCGTCTACGCGTTTCGGCACGCCGCGACTTGACCGAATCGCTGATCGCGACCGGCATTCCCTTTCATGGACATGGCGATTTCGCGCAGTGGACCCGGATCTTTGGTGCCGTCGCCCCCCATGTTGCCGGAATTCGACGTTATGGAGCAGCGTCGCTTGACTTGGCCTGGGTCGCAGCGGGGCGTTTTGACGGATATTGGGAAGCAGACCTCCAGCCTTGGGATGTCGCCGCTGGCATGCTGCTGATCCGTGAAGCAGGTGGGTTTGTGACCGATTTCCGTGGCGGTGACCGGGCGATGGACCGAAGCGAATTTCTTGCCGGAAACGATGCGATCCATTCGAAGCTTCACAAGCTGGTGGCCGGCGCGCTTCGGTGAGAATTTTTGCGGCGCTAGCACTGTTTACACTTGCCGCGGCCGATGTTCCGGAAGCCATAATTCCGGCTGAGTTCGGCCTTGTTGAAGGTGTGGCCTGGGACGCGCGCAGCCGCCAGATGTTCGCCGGAACGGTCGAGGACGGTGCATTGCTGGTGCGTGAAGGCGATCATTGGCGTCGCGCTGTATTGCCGTACAGCACAGCCGGACTTTTTGGCATGGCGGTCGACCAGAGGCGCGGCATCCTTTGGATTTCGAGCGGAGTTGCGGGGCCGACGGTCAAGAAGAACGGTTTTCGCGGACTGATTGGCGTAACGTCGCAAGGGTTCGTGCCAGTCGGTCGCGCTGCCGTCCCGGATGGTGATGCACTTGCTCAACCTGGAGACGTGGCGATTGCGCCGGACGGTTCGGTCTTTGTCAGTGATGGCGCGACCGGCAATGTTTATATTTGCAAGCCGGGCTGCACGGCGCTTTTGCCGTTGGTCGCGCCAGGGACGTTTCGCAGCGCGCAAGGCATGGCTGTATCGCGCGATGGCCGAACACTTTATGTGGCAGATTATGGGCGCGGGCTGTTTCGGGTGGATCTCAAGAAGCCCAAGAACGCGATCCTGATAACGCCACTCAAGGGGATCGATGGCTTGGTTCGGGACGGGGATTCGCTGTTGGCGATTGTCAACGGCGATGGCCGCAAAGTTGTTCGCCTGACCGTTGACGCCAATGGCGAAGTTGCCAGTGAACTCCTGACGACACAACAAGGCCCCGGCGATCCAACGCTTGGCGTAATAATCGCGGGGAAACTTGCCTATATCGCGGACGCTCAATGGGACCGGTTTGATCGGTCCGGTAAATCGGTTGCGAATGCGCGTGAAACAACCATCCGCGTCATTATGCTTCCATCAGGGCCCAGGCCAAAGGAAGCACCTGCATTGCGACGAGACGACGCCAGCTTTCAAGAGCGCCGCTAAATCCTCAGCTTTCGATGTGCTTTTCGAACTGCGCCATCAGAAGAACCCAGAACTCGAGATTGTCCTCGAACAGCTTTGAGCTGATCCCGCCATCGTCGAGATCGACATCCATCTCGATCCGCGCGGCGCCCTTGTCCGAAATATAGGCGCGCCCAAATCGCTTGCGGCTGTTCCAGTCATTCATCTGGCTAAGAGTGGGCGTCTTGTCGCGATCAAAGCCAGCGAAGAACTGAATGGTGCGGCAGTCGACATTCTTGGTGCAGCCGAAAAAGAAGATTGCGAACGAGGAGCCCGAAGACGTGCTGCGGATCAGTGGATCGCCCGTATCATCCTTGGTCAGTTCCGCCTTGTAGCCGGCGCCTTGCAGCGCGCGAACGACCGAGGACGGGTCTTGGGCGCGGACCATTTGGGCATGCGCCGTGCCGGAAAATGCGAACGCAGCGGCGGCAGCAAATGCAAATATCTTCATCTCGATCTCCCTTTTGCAACAATAGCAAGCTGCATCACCAAGCTGAACTCACCCTGCCTTGATAGCGCAATCCTGTCTTGTAAGGAATCCACATCTTCGAAGCTTGCGACAATGACCGCCGTCACACCTTGAAATTGGCCTTCTCGCGCTTGCGAACATGCCGCGCCTCGCCTAAAGCCGCCTCGAATCTTGACCATTCGTGTCGGGAAAAGGGAATCCTAGCCATGTCTTCGGTCGCTGCCGGATATCTGCCGATCCTGTTGTTCCTGGCCATAGCGCTGGTTCTGTCATCAGCCTTTGTTTTTCTGCCGATGCTGGTGGCTCGCTTCACTGGCCGACATGACCCGACGGCCGAAAAGCTGACCGAATATGAATGCGGTTTTCCCGCTTTTGAAGGGAGTCGCGCGCAGTTTGACGTCCGCTTTTACCTTGTTGCGATCCTCTTCATCATTTTTGACCTTGAAGCCGCCTTCCTTTTCCCTTGGGCGGTAAGCCTCAAGCATATCGGCTGGACCGGTTGGGTGGCGATGATGATTTTTCTTTTCGAACTGGTTCTCGGACTTGTCTATGCGTGGAAGAAGGGAGCGCTCGAATGGGAGTAGATCTCGCCGCGCCTTCCACGGAGACTCCACCGGAAGCGGGTTTTTTCAATGGGTTGAATGATGAGCTTTCGAACAAGGGGTTCCTTGTCGTTGGTACCGAAGAATTGTTTCAATGGGCCGAGACCGGTTCGCTGTGGTGGATGACGTTCGGCTTGGCTTGCTGTGCGGTCGAGATGATCCATGTAAACATGCCGCGCTATGACCTTGAGCGGTTCGGTGTCGCTCCGCGCGCGTCTCCGCGCCAATCGGATGTCATGATCGTGGCAGGTACACTGTGCAACAAGATGGCTCCCGCCTTGCGCCGCGTCTATGATCAGATGTCGAACCCGAAATATGTGATCTCGATGGGCAGTTGTGCCAATGGCGGCGGCTATTATCATTACAGCTACAGCGTTGTGCGCGGCTGCGACCGGATCGTGCCAGTGGATATCTATGTCCCGGGATGCCCGCCGACCGCTGAAGCGCTGCTCTATGGCATCATGCAACTGCAACGGAAAATCCGGCGCGTGGGAACAATTGAGCGTTGAGCCATTCTGCCCCCCGATATGCAAGCAATGATGGCGTGATCGATGCCGCCAAAAAGGCGCTCGGCAAGGATTTGATCGACGCGGTCGAGGCTCATGGTGAAATCGCGCTCCATGTTGCGCCTGCTGACCTGCTCGGCTGCATGATGCAGTTGCGCGATACGCTTGATTATCAGCAATTGATGGAAATTGCCGGGGTCGACTGGCCGGATCGCGATCCGCGCTTCGAAGTCGTCTATTGCCTGCTGAGCGTGACCAAAAATCATCGTATCCGCGTCCATGTCGCAACGAACGAGGATCAGCCGGTGCCGTCCGTCACAGGTATCTGGCCGGTTGCCGGCTGGCTCGAACGCGAAGTATTCGATATGTATGGCGTGCTGTTCGAGGGCAATACCGACCTCCGCCGCATCCTGACCGACTATGGCTTTACCGGCCATCCGCAGCGCAAGGATTTTCCGCTGACCGGCTATGTCGAACTGCGCTATTCCGAAGAGCATAAGCGCGTGATGTACGAGCCTGTGCAACTGGCACAGGATTTCCGCACGTTCGATTTCATGAGCCCCTGGGAAGGAGCGGATTACATCCTTCCCGGCGATGAGAAGGGGGACAAGGCATGAGCCTCGTTCAAGACGCCGCCCCGACCACCGGCGACGAAACCATCCACAACTACACGATCAATTTCGGCCCGCAGCATCCGGCCGCACACGGGGTGTTGCGGCTGGTCATGGAGCTTGACGGCGAGATCGTCGAACGGCTCGACCCGCATATCGGCCTGCTCCATCGCGGCACCGAAAAGCTGATCGAATACAAGACCTATTTGCAGGCTCTGCCCTATTTTGACCGGCTCGATTACTGTTCGCCGCTCGCGATGGAATATAGCTATGTGCTGGCCATCGAGAAGCTGCTCGATCTCGAAGTTCCGCTTCGTGCCCAATATCTGCGCGTCTTTTTCGCCGTACTGACCCGCATCTGCAACCACATGCTCAACCTCGGCAGTCATGTGATGGACGTTGGCGCGATGACGCCAAACCTTTGGATGTTCGAAATCCGCGAGGATTGCCTCAACTTCTTTGAGCGTGCATCCGGCGCGCGGATGCACGCGGCGTGGTTCCGGCCCGGCGGGGTCCATCAGGATGTGCCCGAAAAGCTGATCGAATACAAGACCTATTTGCAGGCTCTGCCCTATTTTGACCGGCTCGATTACTGTTCGCCGCTCGCGATGGAATATAGCTATGTGC
>JANNLW010000350.1:0-1630 GCA_031397145.1 Sphingomonadales bacterium
TTCGCAACGAAATCGGTTTCCGAATTCACTTCGACCGCCGTTCCGGTTGTGCCTTTGACAGCAACGCCGACCAGACCCTCTGCCGCAGTCCGGCTTGATTTCTTGGACGCGGTAGCCAATCCCTTGGTGCGCAGCCAATCGACAGCGCCTTCCATATTGCCACTGGTTTCATCCAGCGCTTTTTTGCAATCCATCATCCCTGCACCCGATTTCTCGCGCAGTTCCTTTACCATCGCTGCAGTGACGTCTGCCATGGTTTGATCCTTTCGAATGAGATCGTCATTCCGGCCATTGGGATCCCCACAATGCTCTGCATTGCAGGGCGACCCATAAGCCAGAATGGCGTGCATATCAGGCTTCGGGCGTGGCTTCTTCGACGACAGCCTCAACCACAGCCACTTCGTCGCCCACCGTTTCGACCACCGATACAGCCTCTTCAGCAGCTGGCTCGGCATCGGCAACAACCGCTTCGGCCACCGGTGCGACTTCCTCGACAACGGACAAGGCTTCTTCAGCCGGCGGCTCATCCATCGCACCCAGATCGACGCCGCGCGCCGCAGCGCCCTGCTGTCCGCCACGGGTTGCGGCTGCCGAAATCGCGTCGCAATAAAGGCGGATCGCCCGGCTTGCATCGTCGTTCGCGGGAACCGGGAAGGCAATGCCATCGGGGCTGACGTTCGAATCAAGGATCGCGACGACCGGAATGCCAAGCACATTGGCTTCCTTGATCGCGAGCTCCTCCTTGTTGGCGTCGATCACGATCATGACATCGGGAATGCCGCCCATGTCGCGAATACCGCCCAGCGAAAGCTCAAGCTTGTCGCGTTCGCGCGTCAGCTGGAGAACTTCCTTCTTGGTGAGACCGGCCGTGTCGCCCGAAAGCTGCTCTTCCATCGACTTCAACCGCTTGATCGAGCCCGAAATTGTCTTCCAGTTGGTGAGCATCCCGCCCAGCCAGCGATGGTTGACGAAATGCTGGCCCGACGCGCGCGCCGCATCCGCAATCGGATCCTGCGCCTGGCGCTTGGTGCCGACGAACAGGACCTTGCCACCGCGGGCCGCAGTCTGCGATACAAAGTCGAGCGCGCGCGCGAACAGCGGTACGGTCTGCGACAGGTCAAGAATATGAACGCCGTTGCGATCGCCAAAGATGTAGGGTTTCATTTTTGGATTCCAGCGATGTGTCTGGTGTCCAAAGTGCGCGCCAGCTTCCAAGAGCTGATGCATGGTGACAGTCGGAGCCGCCATGGGGATAGTTCCTTTCCGGTTAGTCCACTGAGCGGCGAGAATGAAGCCCCCCTGACTTGACCAAGGACAAAGCTTCACACCGGTTTATGATGCCACCCATGCGGGATTGAACGGCGCGTTTAGCGGGCGCAGCCACAGATTGCAAGTGTTTCAGCTATGCGTGATTGAAACGCAGGTTCCCGGATGCGCGTCAGTGATCCTCACGGTCGCATGAAGCTGCTTTGACAGCGCATCGACAATCCCGGTGCCAAGCCCCGGTTTGGGAGCGTCTAAGCCAATCGGCATTCCAATACCATTATCGCGCACGATTAAAGCCCATTTGCCGCCATCCGATGTGTAGCTTACGTCAATTTTGCCTTCGCGCTGGTCAGGAAAAGCATGT
>JANNLW010000367.1:0-2890 GCA_031397145.1 Sphingomonadales bacterium
CAAAAGCGCGTTGATAGGCCTCGGGATCCTGCATTCTCCACGACTTTTCAGGCTTGAAATCCGGACCATCATGCAGGAGGCCGGTTGCGATGAAGACGAGATCCAACCACCCGTCTTGTGCAATCATTCCTGCCGCTTCCGCAATACTGGCTTCATCTTCCAGATCGAAGGAAAACGGTGTTTCACGGGGATCCAAAGCCGCGTGCGGCGTTCGCGATCCTGTGTAAACCTGGAGAGTATCAGGGTCGTCCAACAAAAGCTGCACAACTGCCCGGCCAATTCCCCCAGACGCACCGAGAACGCAGGCCCGCTTGATGCCTAACGACTGTTCAGGCATTGATTGGTGTAGCCATCTTGACGCTACCGGACTGCGCGCTGGACATACGGCCTGATCTTCAAAAACTGGAGGTAGAGAAACTCAAGTACCGCAAGAACAATGCGGTTTCTGGCAACGAGGCCAAGCGGCCTCAATCCTGGGATCGCGCGCCACATCGCTGCAAACGCGGCTGCACCCGAAAGCACTTTACCATCCTCACTCGCATGGAATCGGGAAAGCAAGGCGCTTCGATCAATCGGGCAAGCAAGATCATCAGTCGTCGCATCGACAAACGTGATCGCTTTCCGCTTGTCCAGCTTGCGCATCATGGCAATCTCGCGCGTGCACAATGGGCAGCCGCCGTCATACCAAATGATCAACTCCTTTGGACGTACGGGCATCGTTTCAGCCAGATCTCGAAAGAGAAACCATCAAAACGACCACGACAATCGCCGCTCCCTGAAAGAGCAGGCGGCTTGTCATCATCCTGTTCTGCTGGACACCGGAAACACTTACTCCGCCGCTGGGATTCTTGAGGTCGATTTCGGTCGCTTTCAAAAAGGCTATGAGCCCGCGGATCAGGGAAACCGTGGCGCCCAAGGCCAGAAAAATAATCACGAGTACGAAGAAAGTTGTCATAACGACGCAGTTCCTTTTTTCTAAATATCGCGGCCAGTTGTGAAGCCTGCAAATCGCCTTGCGCGAACCTAGGCAAAACTATCGACGGGGCTGGTAACATGGCACTGAAATGTTTTTTCATTTTGGCTCACGCGATCCTCAGGGGCCAACTCCGGGAGGGGATGGAGTGGCACCTGAGGAGCTTCAATTAGGAGAACCGTTCAGGGCTGTCGACATCACCTTTGGTATATGCCGCTCGCACAATTATGACGCAGTCACTCAGCTCAAAGCCCAGCCTCGACGGCTATCCGGATCGCATCGGCAGTGGTCGAAGCCCCGAGCCTTTGCATCAGGAGCGCACGGTGCATTTTTACAGTCTGTTCGCTGAGGCCCAAGGTGAAGGCAATCTGCTTGTTCAAATAACCTGCAGCCATCTGCTCCAGCACTTCGCGCTGACGTGACGTCAAGGCCTTCACCAGCATAGCTGCCGCCATCCGACGGCTTGAATTGGGGATTGGCGTTTCCGCTTCCAGTTCCACTTGAGAGCCAAGAAAAAATTCAAGCTCGCCTGTTTCGTCGAATATTGGTGCGACCAGGACCGCATTGCGAAAGGGCGTGCCGTCGCGTTTGTAATTCAATATCTCCACCAGGACAGGACGGTGCTTGCGCACTCCGCTGCGGATTGTCTCGGTAAGCCAGGGCTCGGTTGCAGGTCCTGCAAGAAACCGGCAATTGCGACCGACGATTTCATCTTCGCCATAGCCCGTCAATTCAATGAAAGATGCGTTACAAGCAATGATCGGATTGTCCTTGAGGCGAGGGTTACTGATCACCGACGCGATCGGACTATCTACGATTAGCGCTTTCAAACGCGCGGTCACTGCGCTCGTCTGGACCAATTCTGTCCCTCAGTTCAATCTGTTCGAGTTGCGCAATCACTAACACGTTGTGGCCTGTGTTCCAACATCGGATGCGCTCGACGGTCTTTGGCACGAGGACCAAGACCCCTACAAAAATGCAAGCAACCAGGTCATGATGCCGAGACTGACCGAGAGAACAATCCGCAACAACAGGAGGGCTCCGGAAATCAAACCCAGCGCTCGTAATTTCATGTCCATGATTGGAGAGGCAATCAATGCTGTTCCTAGAACAGCCAGCGAGGGCCAGGGCCAGAGAGCACCGACCATCCAGGGCACACCGGTTGCCAGCGCAATCAGCGATGGTGCCACGGCAACGGGATAGATCCATTGAGGGGCCTTTGGCTGGGTAGACGCAACACCCCACCAAGCACCGCCGACAAAACTGAGTATCAGGGCAGCATAGAAGAACCCGGCACTCAGAGCCGTAAATCGCCACGTCGGGCTAAGGGCGGCAATCACTGCGAATGCTTGGGGAATGACGCCTGCAATTCCCAACACACGCGCCGGCTGGGGAATTTCGTCCCACACGAAACGCATGCAGGGGGCGGTCATTCTGTGCTGCTTTTGAACAGAGGTTTCTTCAGTAGCCCATCAGGCTCATGACTTCCTTGCGGCTGCGATGGTCATCCAAAAAACAGCCGAGAAGCCGTGACGTCGTCATACCTACACCATGCGTGCGAACGCCCCTCCCAGTCATGCAGCCATGCTGCGCTTCAATCACGACCGCCACGCCATGAGGGTCAAGATGGTCCCAGATGCACTGGGCGACTTGGGCTGTCAGGCGTTCCTGAACCTGCAAACGTCGGGCATATCCATGAAGAACACGCGCCAGCTTGGAAATGCCAACGACACGGTCCTTTGGCATGTAGGCGATGCTCGCCTTTCCGGTGATTGGAGCCATGTGGTGCTCACAGTGGGATTGGAAGGGAATATCCTTGAGGAGAACGACGGAATCATAACCGCCGACCTCTTCAAACGTGCGAGCCAAATACAGCGACGGATCTTCGTTATAGCCTGAGCAATACTCACGCCATGC
>JANNLW010000368.1:0-4968 GCA_031397145.1 Sphingomonadales bacterium
CGAAAGCCGACGGATTGACAACCAGTTGCGTGGACGATCCGGCCGCCAGGGGGATCCTGGTCTTTCGCGCTTCTACCTGAGCCTTGATGACGATTTGCTCAGGATTTTCGGCCCCGACACCTTGTTTGCCAAGATGATGAACAACAACCTGGAAGACGGGGAGGCGATCGGTTCCAAATGGCTTTCCAAGGCCATTGAGACGGCACAGAAAAAGGTTGAAGCGCGCAACTATGACATTCGCAAGCAGGTCGTCGAATATGACGATGTGATGAACGACCAGCGCAAGGTGATTTACGAGCAGCGCGGCGACATCATGGATGCAGACGCGGTTGATGATGTGGTGATCGATATGCGCGCAGAAACCGTCAACGGATTGGTGGGTGAAGCGTGTCCGCCCAATTCCTATCCAGAGCAATGGGATATTGAGGGACTGCGCGTTCGCGTCCGTGATGTGCTCGGACTCGACCTGCCGATTGACGAGTGGGCACGTGAAAATGGTATCGACCCCGAAGCCATAGAGGATCGAATCCGCGACGCTGCGGATGCGGCAATTGCAGCCAAGCAGGAAGGGCTTGAAGAGGGTATCTGGGGTCAGATTGAGAAAAGCGTTCTCCTGCAGTCGCTTGATCATCACTGGAAAGAGCATCTGTCGACCCTTGATGCGCTGAGGCAGGTCATCCATTTGCGCGCCTATGCCCAGAAGACGCCGATCAACGAGTATAAGCGTGAAGCTTTTGCGATGTTCGAAAGGATGCTGTCGGCCATTCGCGAGGATGTGACGAAGGTTCTGGCCTACGCCCAGTTCCAGATTGCGCCCCCCCAATTGCCAGAACTTCCCGATTTCATCACGACGCATATTGATCCGCTGACGGGTGAGGATAACAGTGCCGATCGCGACGCGGCGAGCCTCGGGCTTATCACGACGCGGCTGCCACCGTTGCAGATCGTTCAGCCCGATCTCGAGGACGATCTGGGCGACGACCCTGCCGATTGGGTCGGGAGGATCAGCCGGAATGCGCCGTGTCCGTGCGGGTCCGGAAGCAAATACAAACATTGCCACGGCGCGCTTTGAACGACACCGTAGCAATGGAGGTGGTTTGACGGGAGCCAGGGGGGGCTGACGACTCCCGAGGGGATCACTTCTTCTTGGTGGTTTGCGTCTTGAGATATGCGATCACGTCTGCTCTCGGTGCGGCATCGGCAAGGCGAAAGCCCATGCGGGCGCCGGGTATTGTCCCCTGCGGATTGGTGAGCCAACGATTGAGCGTCGGCTCCGTCCAGACGATCTTTGAGCTCTTCAGCCCGGGGGAATAGGCAAATCCCGGTGCAGATCCGGCTTTGCGGCCATAGACGCCGCGATGCGCAGGACCGATGCGGTTCGCGTCGATCGAATGGCACCCGGTGCACTTTTGTTCGTACAGTTTGGCGCCGCGCCCGGCATCGGCTGGTACCGCGGCGTGACTGATACCGGCGGCAACAAAGCCGACTGTGCCAATCAGGAAGCCTCCAATAAATGCACGTACGAAGCTTTTCATTGTCAACTCCTAGAAAACTTCGGAAAAGGCAGCCAGCCATCTCGCGACAGGGACGAGAGATGGCTGGCTGTCGATCGGCATTTTAGCCGAACGGGAATCCGTTCACGCCAGCAGGAAGCTGCTCGCCAAGCGCCTGGGTCAGCGCGGTATAGTGCAGCACTTCGTCGGCAGCGAGCTTGGCCGAAACCTGTGCAAGCTCCTTGCTCGTGAATGACGGAATAACGCCAAGATAGGCGTTTACCGCACCAAGTTCGAGCCGCTGTGCAAGCTTGACGATATCGGTTGCGCCCTTGATCGAGGCAACATTGAGACCGGTCATATAGGCATCACGGGATTTTTCCCCGACGGCCTTGCCGCCAAGCTTTCCGATGGTCGCGATCAACGCGTCACGGTGAAACTTGTGATCGCTCTGGAAGGCAACGGCAACGCCAAGCGTGCCCTTGTCAAGCAAGCCGCTTTCGGCACCGATCTGGTAAGCATTGATAGCCTCATGTTCGAGGCCGAGCGCGACGTTGAGAATATCGACGTCGCCCGACTTTGCTCCCATCTTGCCTTTCATCGCCGCCATTGCACCATCGTTGCCGAGAAGGCCGACAGCAGCGGCGGACAGCACGCCTGCGCCCGCAACACGGAACAGCGAGCGGCGTGAAGTAGTGGAATCCTGTAGCATTTAATCTATCTCCAAAAAAGCCCGCACAGGAGGTCAGTGGCGCGGCTACAGAGATTACCGGTGTGAGCCGGCATTTGGATGCAAGGCGACGCAAATTTATTGTCCGAGTTGCTGGAGGATCAAGCATCCGCTGCGGGTCGTGTGGACGAAACGGTCAAACCCCTTGCCCGAATGGATATAATCACCGGCAAGAAATGTGCGGTTCCCGATGACGAGATCGCCAGCGAGCACCAGCAGGTGTTCGTCCTCATCATGAAAATGGCCGGCAATCACCGCCCCGGGTGCGCACCGCAGCATGATGGTCTTCTCGTTCCAAAGCAATTTTGAATCAATGCCTGGTTCCATTGGCTGCCAGTCACCGTCGCCAAGCTCGACCAAGGTTCGATTTTCCATGGCCTCGTCCTGTTCGTCGATGGCCGCCCTGATCCTGTTCCAGAGTCCGGGCGATGGATTCAATTCTCCTGCAGCGACAGACAGGGCCGCCATCGAATCCTCGGCGTCCCTGATGCCTTGATCCAGTTCGGGGTCAAAACGCCGCGCCAGTTCCATTGTCGCCCTTTCATCGGGTGTCATGCTGCCCAGGACGAAATCATCAATACGGTTTCTCATTCGGTTACCCCCATACAAATACGCAACGTTTCCAGGCCCCGCTTTACCCAGGATTTTACCGTTCCCAACGGTGCCCCCATTTGAGCCGAGAGCTCAGAATGGGTGAGGCCATGTACATACATCAGCACCATGGCCCTGCCTTGCGGTCCCGGCAGCTTCTTCAGGCATTGGCTGACCCGTGCATCGGGTGGTTCCACTGGCATCACGGCAATCTCGATATCTTCGATCCGTGCCATTTCGCGCTCTTTGGGCAGGCGGTCCAGAGCGGCATTGCGCACGATCCGCCCCATCCAGGCAAGGGCAACACCGCGGGCCGGATCAAACTTTGCCGCGCTGCGCCAAATTCGCATGAATGCGTCCTGCACGGCATCTTCCGCCAGTTCCCTTTCGCCCAGAATACGTCGGGCCGCGGCCAGCATCCGGCCGGCCGCCTGATCATAAAGCTGCCGAAAGGCAGCGCCATCGCCTCCGCCGACTCTTGCCAGCAGGACTTCAAGCTCGGTCAGATTGCGACTTGCAGAGAGCCCGACCAACGCTCCCGCGGGGCGCGGGTTCAGTAATGGCGCCACTGGAAGATCGGGTGTCATACGTTCGGCGTCGCCAGTTTGGCGCCTCCAGAAATCGATCGTCCCGCATTGGCTCCGAGCGGCAAAGAAACGCAACGGTATAAAGACTGTCGCACATCAAACGCGACAGTGTTCTTCGCCCGTCGAAACAGGCGCGTGGCAATTTTCATCGGACCTGACTCCAAAATGCACTTTACTGCGAAACAGTATACCGCTTGGGGCGACGCTTTGGATGCAGGATGCGATAATTTTTTTAGACGAGTTCCACTGCAATGGCGGTACCTTCTCCGCCGCCGATGCAAAGCGCCGCGACGCCGCGCTTCAATCCGCGGTTCTGGAGGGCGGCAATGAGCGTTGCAATAATGCGCGCGCCCGAAGCCCCGATCGGATGACCAAGCGCCGTGCCGCCGCCGTTGACGTTGAGTTTTTCGGCGGGGATGCCCAATTCCTTCATCGCGATCATCGGAACCATCGCAAAAGCCTCGTTGATCTCGAACAGGTCGACATCTCCAACTGACCAGCCAGCCTTTTCCATGACCTTGCGGATCGCGGGAACCGGTGCGGACGTGAATTTTGACGGTTCCTGGCTGTTGGTTGCCCAGGAAATGATTTTTGCGGCCACCGCCAATCCCTGCGCTTCGGCAACGCTTTGTCTCGTCACAACGAGGGCAGCTGCGCCGTCCGAAATGGAGGAGGCATTGGCCGCCGTGATCGTTCCGTCCTTGGCAAAAGCCGGTTTCAGCGTCGGGATTTTGTCGGGATTGGCCTTGCCGGGCTGTTCATCGACGCTGACAGTTTCCGTTCCCTTGCGTCCGACGATTTCCACCGCAACGATTTCGCGATCAAATGCACCCGATGCAATCGCGGCGTTGGCGCGCGATAGCGAACGAAGCGCATATTCATCCTGCGCTTCGCGGGTAAACTGATATTCAGTGCAGGTCTCTTCGGCGAAGGAACCCATGGCCCGACCGGCCTCATAGGCATCCTCAAGGCCATCGAGGAACATCGAATCCTTGAGCGAATCATGGCCGAGGCGCGCACCCGAGCGATGTTTTGTCAGCATGTAGGGCGCATTGGTCATGCTCTCCATTCCCCCTGCAACGACGATATCGGAGGTGCCGGCGATAATCGCCTCGGCGGCCATCATCGTGGCTTTCATGCCCGATCCGCATACCTTGTTGATCGTGGTCGCACCGACGGAGAGCGGAAGTCCTGCGCCAAGCGTGGCCTGGCGCGCGGGCGCCTGTCCGAGCGCGCCGGGAAGGACACAGCCCATGATCACCTGATCGATCGCGTCAGGTTTGACGCCGGCGCGCTCGACTGCCGCCCTGATGGCCGTTGCGCCAAGCTGCGTCGCAGAAACTCCGGAAAGTGCGCCCTGCATGCCGCCCATTGGCGTGCGGGCGTAAGAAGCAATTACAACGGCATCTGTGGTCATGGTGTTTTTCCTGCGATTGTCTGTCTAGCCAAGCGTCCGTCTGCCTTTGCGGCAGATGTGGCGCTCCTTTCCGGTCCTCTCCGACTCGAAAAAAATTACCTAGGCGCTTTTTCGCAAGCATGCACGATTTGCAAGGGAAACCAGGAATGC
>JANNLW010000371.1:0-1298 GCA_031397145.1 Sphingomonadales bacterium
GGCCTCATCCTTGCTAACGATCAAGGCGCCATCGCTGCCGCGCGTTAGGGCGACAATTTCGGTCGCGTTCGTTGCGATCAAAGCCCGTGCGGCCATAACTTGCGTCACTGTGTCCGGCAATTCCCTCCGCGTGAGCTCTTCAAGTTCCCGAAGGTTTGGCTTGATCAGGAACACTCCCTTTTCGAGCGATTGGAGCAAGGCGGGGCCAGACGTGTCAAGGATCACACGCGCCCGTTTGCGGTCGGCAATCTCAACAACGCGCGTATAAGCGTTGGCAGGCAACCCACGCGGCATGCTGCCGCTTGCGACCACATAGTCAAAATCAAATGTTTCGAGCGCGGACAGGCAATTGTCCCACTCCTCGGCGCTGATCTCTGGCCCTTCAGGGACAAACCGAAACTCCTGCCCGGATGAGCGTTCAAAAACTGTATGCGCGATACGAGTGTAGCCGTTGATATCAATACGCTGGGTTGCAATCCCTGTGCTGCGCAGCAGATCATCGAGAATTGCGCCAGTGGCGCCGCCCGCCAAATAAATCGACCGCGCTTTGCCGCCAAGTTCCTCAATCACGCGCGCAACGTTGATGCCACCGCCGCCCGGATAATAGCGCTCATCCGTTGTTCTTATCTTGAGTAGCGGTTGGATCAGGTCGGCGGATGCCGACCCATCAATCGTTGGATTGAGCGTAAGTGTAATGATAGGCTTCATGTCCGTACTTACTCCATCCCTGCCAACAACTGATCAAGCGGGACTGTCGCGAAGGTTGTAACGCTATCCGCAACCGCAAAGGGGAGGATAAGCGTGCGGTCATGGACAATCGCGCCACAGGTATAGGCTATGTTTGGCACATATCCATAACGCTCCTCCGGCGTCGGGCGGATCAGCGGGTGCCGCGTGCGCGCCAGCAGTTTTGAGGGGTCATTGCGGTCGAGTAGGCAGGCGCCGATGCAATAGTTGCGCACAGCACCCACACCGTGAGTCAAAACCAGCCAGCCTTCATCAATTTCGATGGGCGAACCGCCATTGCCAATCTGGACGAACTCCCACGGCCAGCGCGGCGATAAGATTTTTGTGCCGCCTTGCCAGTCATGCAGATCATCCGACGTCAGGAGCCAGATATTCTCATGATCCTGCCGCCCCAGCATCATGTACTGGCCAGCGACCCGGCGCGGGAAGAGCGCCATGCCCTTGTTGGCGGTCGCGGCACCGCGAAGCGCCGTCAACTCGAACGTCTTGAAGTCAGCAGTGTGAAGCAGCTCCTGCCGGATATCTTGCCCGCTAAAGGCGGTGTACGTGCC
>JANNLW010000426.1:0-4222 GCA_031397145.1 Sphingomonadales bacterium
AAAAACAGGATCACCGGAGAGGTCAATGTGTCAACAACCATGGGGCGGTTGATAACAAAAGCGCCGAGGTTGGCAAGTCGCGCGGTCACCGCTATTTGCTGCGGCATGAACATCCCCAAAAAGATCGAACGGACGCGCAAGCCGGACTGGATTCGGGTCAAAGCTCCGACTTCGGTTGGCTTTGCCGAAACCAAAGCATTGATGCGCCGTTTGAACCTCGCGACGGTCTGTGAAGAAGCCGCCTGCCCGAATATTGGCGAATGCTGGACCAAGAAGCATGCCACAGTGATGATCCTGGGCGATACCTGCACGCGTGCGTGCGCATTCTGCAATGTGAAGACTGGCATGCCGCGTGCCGTCGACCCGCTTGAGCCGGATCATGTGGCCACGGCGGCTGCCGAACTGGGCCTTCAACACATCGTCGTGACGTCGGTAGACCGCGATGATCTTCCGGATGGCGGCGCCTCGCAATTCGTCAAGGTCATTGAAGCATTGCGGCGGACCACGCCCAAAACGACAATCGAGATCCTGACACCGGATTTCCGGAACAAGGCGGAAAGCGCCGTCGAAGCGATCATCACGGCGCGACCCGATGTATATAACCACAATCTCGAAACGGTTCCCCGGCTCTATCCGACGATCCGTCCCGGAGCGCGCTACTACGCATCGCTGCGGTTGCTCGAAAGTGTCAAGCGGCACGATCCTTCGATCTTCACCAAATCAGGAGTGATGCTCGGTCTCGGTGAGGAGCGGATGGAGATTCACCAAGTGATGGACGATATGCGTTCGGCCGACGTCGATTTTCTCACAATGGGCCAATATCTCCAGCCCACGCCACGGCACGCGAAGGTGATTGATTTCGTGACGCCGCAGGCGTTTGGCGCTTATGCCGCAATCGCGCGCGCAAAGGGCTTCCTGCTCGTTGCCTCAAGTCCATTGACGCGTTCAAGCTATCATGCCGATCGTGACTTTGCCGCGATGCAGGAAGCAAGGGCAAAGCATCTGGCCCCAACAACCCAACGCGATGCCTCGGCATAGCGAAAGGCGGGCGTTGCCCTGGCCTGCGGCGCAAATGTATGAATTGGTCGCCGATGTTGGCCAATACCCTTCATTCTTGCCCTGGGTCAGCGCTGTGCGCGTCCGTTCTGACAGCGAGACAGAAATGGTTGCGGACCTGATCGTGGGATTCAAGGGACTGCGGGAAAATTTTACGTCGCGTGTGATCAAGACACGATCATCGCGCGTTGCTGTCGACTATGTCGATGGTCCCCTCAAATTCCTCCACAACGAATGGCATTTTACTGATCTGCCAGACGGCGGGTCATCAATCGATTTCTCGGTGGACTTTGCGTTCAAATCGAAGATATTTGAAAGACTTGCAGGGCAAGTCTTCGAACGGGCTCTCAAAAAAATGACTGATGCATTTGTGGCGCGTGCGGAAGCACTTTATGGCATGAGCAGTTCGAGTGCGACCAGCGCTGCCTGAAGCCTGATTGGGCCTCGGCCTATATCGCCAAACTGTCGTGTGTCGGCGATGACGTCTTCAGGATTGGCGCCTTTCTGTGCACGAGCAAAGACGACGGTTCCGACTGGCTTTTTTTCTGTGCCACCATCCGGGCCGGCGATCCCCGTAATCGCGACCGCGGTATCGACACCGGAGCGCGAGAGCGCGCCTTGTGCCATGCCCCAAGCGGTCGCGATTGAGACCGCACCAAAAGTTTCAAGAATATTTGTGTCAACCTGAAGTATTTCGACCTTAGCATCGTTTGAATAGGTGACGAACCCGGCTTCAAAAACTGCGGAGGAACCGGAAACCGACGTAAGAGCTGCCGAGACGAGGCCTCCCGTGCAGCTTTCGGCAACGGCAATGCGTCGGCCTGCAGCAAGATTGGCTGCGATGACCCTTTGAGCGATTTCAACCAGTTCGGGAGCTAGACAATCTTCCATTGGACTACTTTGCGATAAGAGGTGCAGAACACAGATTGAGTGGCAATTTGGAAGGTTTGCCAGCGCTACGGAATTCTATCAGGGCCGTAATCAGCATTGCCATGTTTTTGGCTGGAAGCGGCTCCAAAATGTTGATCATGCGATCAACCTTGCTGCAATCGTCGGACTTCACCTTCTCCGCCAGCCCTGCACCGAAAGCCGAATCAACCAGTCCTTTGGCACCAGTTTCGCCGAGCAGGCTGGTCAGGTGAAAACCGGATGCCTTGTCAAATGCGTCCCGAGCAACGGGCCATGCACGGTCAGCATCGCCCTGATATCGTGCCGCGATAATGGGACCAGACTGAACCAGCGCAGTGGTTGCAGGTAACACCGCGGCACATTTTACGGTCATCGCCCGGATCGCAGATGGCAGCCCATAGGTCACAAGCGCCTCGGCTTCACTGGATGTGAGGCAGGTTGTCGCGGATTGGCCTATCGCCGCTCCGGGCAGGATCGTCATTGATAGGATGAGCAACATTACTCTCATTCTCAGATCCTTATCGTTGCGATTGCTTGCGCTGCAATGCCCTCGCGCCGGCCCGTCAGGCCAAGGCCTTCGGTTGTAGTTGCCTTGACGCTAGTCCGGTCAATCCCGATCTGCAACAACTCGGCCAAGCGCTCGCGCATTGCGCTCCGATGGGGTCCGATTTTCGGTTCCTCACAAATTATCGTCAGGTCGACATGCTCAATCGTGCCACCGCGCGCGGCAACAAGCTTGCAAGCGTGTGCGACAAACAGATTTGAAGGCGCACCTTTCCATTTTTCGTCGCTGGGAGGAAAATGGCTGCCGATATCGCCTTCACCAATCGCGCCCAGCAGCGAATCGACAACGGCATGAAGGGCTACATCCGCGTCGGAATGGCCGGCGAGGCCGAATGCATTCTCCAGTCTTATCCCGCACAGCCAAAGCTCCTTTCCCGCTTCCAATCGATGGACGTCGAAACCTAGACCTGTTCGAATGGAACGCGAGTCTGCCAATCTGGTATTTGCCAGCGATAGATCTGTTGCGTGTGTGATTTTCTCCAAGGCCGGATCTCCTGCGACAACCGCAACGGAATAGCCCGCAGCCCTTGCCATCTGTGCATCATCAGTCGCAATTCCGCCATTCCAGCGTTCGTGTGACGTCATGATGGCATCGAACCGAAAGGCCTGCGGAGTCTGGATGCGGAGCAGGCCGGCGCGGTCAACCGGCTCACCCAAAACAGCGCCGCCGAATGCCAAAGTGTCGACGACAGGCAAAGCGGGGAGGGCTCCATCAGCTTTGTCCAACGCGCTTATAAGGCGATCGATCACTTGTGTTGACACGAACGGTCGTGCGGCATCGTGGATCAATACCTTCGTCGTGCCCGATCCGGACAATGCATCCAGGCCTGCCTTTACTGAATGCTCGCGTTCAATGCCTCCGGTCACGAAGCCGCTGATCTTGCGTTCCCCCAGTGCTGCCTTGGCAAGATCCTCCTGACCATGTCCAATAACGACAAGGATCGAACCAATGTCTGGATGCGCCATAAATGCATCGACCGAATGAGCCAGCAATGATTTGCCGCCCAGATTGGCATATTGCTTGGGTAAATCACCTCCAAGCCGGTCCCCTTTGCCGGCAGCGACGATCAGGGCGGCGATGCTCATGCGGCGCCCATAACCCCGGTGATGGCCGTTCGGAAGGGGTGTTGCGCTGCAACATGAAATTGGATAGGGAAATGCCGAAATTTTAGGCAGAATATGCAGATCCTCCAACCCATCATGATCGGCCCGGTGCGGATTGAAGCGCCAGTGATCCTCGCACCAATGACGGGGGTCACGGACATGCCCTTCCGTTCCCTTGTTCGACGCTTTGGATCCGGG
The DNA here is from genome assembly GCA_031397145.1 of Sphingomonadales bacterium. Lineage (GTDB taxonomy): Bacteria > Pseudomonadota > Alphaproteobacteria > Sphingomonadales > Sphingomonadaceae > Aquisediminimonas. Next base: position 3,832 of record JANNLW010000426.1, read on the forward strand.
CTGAATGTCACCGAGATGATTGCCAGCCAGGCAATGATCCGCGAGACCCGTCAATCGCTTCAGAAAGCGGCCTGGAACACGGCAGAAGAGCCAGTTTCCATGCAGCTGGCGGGGTGTTCGCCCAAGGAGATGGGTGACGCCGCAAAGCTCAACGAGGATCGTGGCGCTGCAATCATCGACATCAACATGGGTTGTCCGGTCAAGAAGATCGTCAACGGCCATGCCGGATCGTCGTTGATGCGCGACCTGCCGCTTGCGGCAAGGTTGATCGAGGCGACCGTCAAGGCGGTCGACCTGCCGGTCACGCTCAAGATGCGGATGGGATGGGACCACGCCAGCCTCAACGCGCCCGAGCTTGCGCGCATCGCGCAGGACCTCGGGGTCAAGATGA
>JANNLW010000458.1:0-2393 GCA_031397145.1 Sphingomonadales bacterium
GCCGAAGCCGCGCGCATCCTCAATACCAAGGAAGCGGCTGCGGCCGCGCCCAAAAAACGGATATCAGTTTATTACTAGATTGGCGATCAGGTCAAGGTCCTTGACGGCCCGTTTGCGAGCTTCAATGGCCTTGTCGAGGAAATCGATTTCGACAAGAATCGGGTCAAGGTTTCCGTTTCCATCTTCGGCCGCGCAACACCGGTCGAACTCGAATTCGAGCAGGTGGAACGGGCCAAATAGAAATTCTCGGGGGGACCCCGGAATATGTGCGGGAGGAGTTTGCTCCGTCTGGACCGCTAAACTTGAAACAGGCGAAGCGCTTTTGCGCGGGTGCCCAAATACAGAGTGAGAAAGTAAGATGGCTAAGAAGATCAGCGGCTATATCAAGCTGCAAGTGCCTGCGGGCGCTGCAAACCCCTCCCCGCCAATCGGCCCTGCATTGGGTCAGCGCGGTGTGAATATCATGGAATTCTGCAAGGCGTTCAACGCGGCGACCAGTGATCTCGAAAAGAGCATGCCGATCCCGACGATCATTACGGTCTACGCGGACAAGAGTTTTTCGTTCGTCACAAAAAGCCCGCCCGCAGCGTTCCTGATCAAAAAGGCGCTCAACCTGAAATCGGGCTCGAAGGAGCCAGGCAAGATTTCCGCAGGCAAGATCAAGATGTCGCAACTTGCCGAAATCGCGCAGGTGAAGATGGCTGACCTCAATGCCAATGACATTGATGCCGCCGTACAGATCATTGCCGGGTCCGCCCGCGCGATGGGCCTCGAAGTGGTGGAGGGCTGAACATGACATTCCAGAGCAAGAAGGCAAAGAAGCTGGCCGGCACGATTGATCGTGAAAAGCTGCACGGTGTTGACGAGGCAATTGCCCTCATCAAGGCCAACGCAACCTCGAAGTTCGACGAAACCATCGAAGTCGCGATCGCATTGGGCGTTGATCCGCGTCATGCCGACCAGATGGTCCGCGGCGTGGTGACCTTGCCCAAGGGCACAGGCAAGACTGTACGGGTCGGTGTTTTCGCTCGCGGCGACAAGGCTGACGAGGCACGGGCCGCTGGCGCCGATGTCGTCGGTGCCGAAGATCTTCTCGAAATTTGTCAGTCAGGCAAGATCGAGTTCGATCGCTGCATCGCGACGCCAGACATGATGGGTCTGGTTGGTCGTCTCGGCAAGGTGCTTGGCCCCAAGGGCCTGATGCCGAACCCCAAGCTCGGCACCGTAACCCCGAACGTCGGCGAGGCAGTCAAGGCGGCCAAGGGCGGCCAGGTCGAGTATCGCGTCGAGAAGGCCGGAATCATTCATTCGGGCATCGGCAAGGCCTCTTTCCCCGCCGCCGATCTGCGTGCAAATTTTGATGCGCTGGTCGATGCCGTGGTGAAAGCCAAGCCATCTGGCGCAAAGGGCAAGTATCTGCAAAAGGCTGCACTCAGCTCCACGATGGGGCCAGGCGTGAAGCTCGATGTCGCGGCAATAGCGGCATCATAACGTAATTCTGCCCCCCGTTTCGGCGGGGGCGGAACCGTCCGAGACAGCAGGTGAGGCGCCTATGCTCCTCTTAATCTCCTGCCGAGACGGGGAACGGAATTTCAACGGTCCTTCAAACGGCCGCCATTCCCCTCGGACCAATGCCAAAGGGCTTTTGCCCTGCGGCAAAGCCACGCCAAAGGGCATCTGCCCCGAGGCATTACCGCGCCTGACGGATGGTCTGTCAGGCGCTTGTTGAGGAGAATGGCATGGATCGTGCTCAAAAACCGATAGTGGTCGAAGAGCTGAACCGCGTCTTTAACGAGGTCAATGTGGTGGTTGTCACCCGTAACCTCGGCCTGACCGTTGCCCAGTCAACGGCGCTCAGGCTGAAGATGCGCGACGGCGGAGCGACTTTTAAGGTCACGAAGAACAGTCTCGCCAAAATCGCAACCAAGGGCACAGTGTATGAATCGATCAGCGACCTGCTGACCGGTCCTGTCGCGCTGGCCACCTCCATTGACCCGGTGGCAGCTGCAAAGATTGTCGTCGAGTTTGCCAAGACGAACGACAAGCTCGAAATCGTCGGCGGCGCAATGGGGAGCACTGTCCTTGATGTGAATGGCGTGAAGGCTTTGGCAACAATGCCTTCGCTGGATGAACTGCGCGCGAAGATTGTGGGGCTTGTACAGGCACCCGCAACCAAGATCGTCCAGATCGTTCAGGCACCGGCTGGCCAGTTGGCCCGCGTCTTTGGGGCTTATGCCACCAAAGAAGCTGCGTGACCCTTTTTTGAACTGTTGAACACAAACCTTGGGCCTGATGGCCCTATTGGAGACTTAAAATGGCTGATTTGAATAAAATTGTTGATTCCCTTTCCGCGCTGACCGTTCTCGAAGCGGCCGAGCTTTCAAAGCTGCTCG
>JANNLW010000478.1:0-1091 GCA_031397145.1 Sphingomonadales bacterium
GCATCGCGTGCCAGGCCGCCAATGTACATCGCGCCTTATGGCCAGATCTCAAACGCCTGCCTGCCCCGCAGCTTTATGCCTATTTGTCACATCGCGTCATGAAGTGGCTCACGCCGTTTTTTCTCGCGGGAGCGGCGCTAAGCGCACTTATTGCCATTGCGTCAACCTGGGGACCAATGACGGCAAGCGTCGTTTTTGCGGCCTGCATCGCCGCGCTTGCGGTCGGTCACCTGTTCAACGCGAGGCCGTTTTCGATCATGTCCAGCGCGGCACTTAGCTTGTTTGGCGTCGCCGCCGGTGTGCTCGAATCCTTGTTCACCAAAAAGACCTATACGGTTTGGGATCCTGCGGCCTCGATCCGGTCAGACGCGTTTCCCGGCTCTAACGCCAAGCCAAGGGGCCCAAATGCACATTGACCTGAAATTGCTATCGTCTGGGGATTCCAAAGAGCTGGTCGAGGCTAATGGAATTTTGCCAAAAGTTGCGATTGTGCATTACTGGTTGGTTGGCAGCGGCGGCGGAGAAAATGTCGTCAAGGCGATGCTCGAACTTTTCCCTCAAGCTGATGTGTTCACATTGGTTGAAAGGCCCAGCTTTTCCAGAACAATCGTCCCGCGCGAAAGGCTTCGCACCAGTTACCTGCAACGGATTCCCGGCGCCGCTCGGCTCTACCGCGCCTTGCTTCCGCTGATGCCCAGCGCTCTGGAGAATTTCGACCTTCGGGGATATGACCTGATCATCTCGAGTGAATCCGGTCCGGCGAAGGGCATATTACCGCCGCTCGGGGCCGTCCATATTTGTTATTGCCACTCTCCGATGCGTTACATCTGGGATCAGTATCACGAGTATAAGGCAAGCATGGGATGGCTGCAGGGACTGGTCCTCTCCCTGTGCATCACGCGGCTCAGGCTTTGGGATCAGGCTTCAAGCACGCGCGTCGATCGGTTCGTGGCCAATTCTCGCTATGTTGCTTCGCGCATCAGTCGCTACTATCGCCGCGATGCCACCGTCATTTATCCCCCCGTGGATGTGGACGATTTCTCGATAAGCGAGGCGATCGGCGATTATTACCTGATCACCGGACGGCATGT
>JANNLW010000401.1:0-4587 GCA_031397145.1 Sphingomonadales bacterium
AGCAAGTCATCGACGCGTTCTCGAGAGGCGGCGAGATCCTTTTGCGTGCGATAGGCAAAACGGGCGCCCCGCTCGCGGATATAGGCTGAAAGCGTTCCGAGACTGATAGCGCACAAAACCGCCATCAGGTTGACAACCATCCATCCAGGACGGGCATTGTCGGCAATGGTATGGCCGGTCACCGTTATGATCAAAGTCAGAACCGAAGCGATGATCAGGAAGCGCGAGCGAATTGGGAACATCGTCGTTGTGCCGAGCATTGCGAGCGCAAAACCCAGCGCACCATATTCATACCCGTGATCTAGCAGGGCATAAACGACAGCAAGACCGACCTGACAGATCACCATTGCCGTCAAAATCACAGCTTCAAAATATCTTTTCCCGAAGGATGTGAACAGGCCAAGACCACACAACGCCATCAATGGCGCAATCACGAGCCCACGGAGAAGGTGGGTTGTCTCCCAATGGATCGGATCAATAATCCTGTCCCAAATGAAGAAAGCGTAGACAAAAAACGCACTGATAAAAAGAAACAGCTGCGATTCTCTTATCGTCCCGAGCAAGTAGCGGTCAGCGAAATCCCGCTCGTCTTCGACGGTCGAACAATGCAAACCCATGCGTGACAGAAAGTTTATCATCCGTGCTCCAGCGAGGGAGCCTAGCGTGCTGCCTGATCTCTGCCAATGGCAGAACCTTCGCTTTGTCATACCGGGTTCTTAATCATCGCGCCTGCGGTTCAGCCTCGACTGTTCGCCATTCGCCAGGATGCATCCCTTCGACCGTCCAGTCGCCGATGCTCCACCGCACCAGCCTGAGTGTCGGATGACCAATAGCTGCAGTCATCCGGCGGACTTGCCGGTTTCGTCCTTCGCGGATCGTCAGTTTGATCCAACAGTCGGGCACGCTCTTGCGGACCCGGATTGGGGGATCGCGCGGCCAAACGGCTGGATCGTCAATACGATCAGCCTCGGCAGGAAGGGTCAACCCGTCCTTCAAGCGGACGCCATGCCGCAGCGGGTCAAGGCTGGTGTCGGCCACATCGCCCTCGACTTGCACAAGATAGGATTTCGGCATCTTGAACCGCGGATTGGCAATCCGCGCCTGGAATCTGCCGTTATCGGTGAGCAGCAGCAAACCCTCGCTTTCAAGATCGAGCCTCCCTGCCGGATAAACGCCGGGTATATTTATGAAATCCGACAGGGTCGGGCGAGTCGAAGCTGCACCGCGATCCGTGAATTGGCAAAGCACGCCATACGGCTTGTTGAACAGAATCAAACGCGACATGGCTTTACTCGGTCTCCATTTTTTCGTGCAGTCGTGAAACGCACTGAGCTATCGTTCAGGCGTATGCCAATCCTCGGCAACAATATTCATCTTGCGAAGCCTGAGCGCGAGACCAAGAGCGACACCGACGCCAATCGCCACCGTCAGGTCAGCAAAGATTGTCAGGATAAGCGTGACCACCAACAAGAGACGGTCCTCAAGGGGTGCCGCCAGATGATCCCGCCATTTGTGCGGTTCGCTCATATTAAATGCCGTGAGCATGAGCAGCGCTGCAAGGGCGGGCATCGCCAGATATCCCGCCAATCCGCCCACCGTCATCATCACAATCAGGATCGTGATCGCATGGACAAGACCGGCAACCGGCGTCTTGCCTCCCGCCCGCACATTGGTGGCGGTGCGCGCAATGGCACCCGTCGCGGGGAGCCCGCCAAAAAGTGCAGAACCAATATTTGCCAGGCCCTGCGCCAGCATTTCGGCATTGGGCCGGTGCTTACTTTCAATCATCTTGTCGGCAACCATCGCTGATAACAGCGATTCGACACCCGCCAAAAACGCGATGACAAAGGCCGACGGTAGCAACGCGATGAACCGCGCCTGTGATATGTCAGGTATCGACGGTATGGGTAGCCGGTTTGGTAGTGTGCCGAAACGCGAAAAGATGGTGTCGACCGGCAAGGTCAGGACAACGACCAAAGCCGAGGCTATGGCAGTTGCAACGATCAGACCGGGGATCTTTGGCGCGAGCCTGCGAAACAAGATGATCAGTCCAAGCGCCAGAGCAGCAATGCAGAGCGCAGAAAGGTTCACGGTCGCGCGCGCACCCCAAAGTGCTGAGACTTTCTCGATAAAATCCGCTGGGACGGACTCCATTTCCAGCCCGAGAAAGTCTCTGATCTGGCTCGTAGCGATGATGATACCAATACCAATAGTAAAGCCGTTGACAACAGCTTCAGGCACATAGCGGATCAAATTTCCGGCGCGAAGGACCCCGGCAAGGACCAGGATTACGCCGGCCATTAGCGTCGCGAGCACCAGTCCGTCATAGCCGTGCTGTTCAATGATGCCGAACACGATCACGATAAACGCGCCCGTCGGTCCGCCAATCTGGACGCGACTGCCGCCGAACAGAGAAATCAGAAAGCCGCCAACGATTGCAGTGATAATGCCTTTGGCGGGGTCTGCTCCCGAAGCGATCGCAATCGCAATGCTCAGCGGCAATGCCACCATCGCCACCGTCACGCCCGCGATGACATCCGAAGCTAGATCCTTCCTCGAATAGCCTTGGAGAGTTGTGAGGATTTTGGGCTTCATGAAACTTTCATCAATCCAAGCGCGCGCCTTGACGCCGCAACTCCGCCTGCATCGCGCCTACGTCAATATCTTTAAAACTCCGCATGGACTTCACGCCCAGCGCAGCCGCCACACCCGCGCCCTGCCCCGCCACCGCGCAACACATCATGTTGCGCACCGCCGCGTGGCTGACCTTGTCGCCGCCGATCGTGCGTCCTGTGACGATGAGGTTTCTGACACCCTTGGGCAACATCGAACGATAGGGCACCTGAAAATAGCGCCCGGTGGTTGGCAGGATAAGGAGACCGTATCCGTCGATAAACTCGGGAAATATGCCGATACTGTCATCAAACCGCGCCTGACCGCGCACATCGCTTCCGGTCATGTTGTAAGCGGCATCGATCTTGCGCGTGTCGCGAATGCCGAGCGTCATGCCGAAGTTGCGGAGCTTGGCCTCCTCGCACCCGGGCATGAAGTGTTTGAGCGCCGCGACCGCGAGCATCGCCTGCTTGCGCCCATCCATTTCGCCTCGCGTCAAATCGTCAGGATTGGTGCCATCAAGCGTGAAGTGAACCATGTTGAGATAGGTGAGATCGCCTTGCTCCGAAACAGTCCCCCATGTGCCTGCGATGGTCGAGAGATTATCGGGTAAAAGCCCGGCTTTCAGCGCCTGCTGAAACGGCTTTCTCAAGAAAGGAGAGAATAGTTCATCCTCCTTGCCATCGGTTGTGATATCCCATTCCCCTTCGCCCGCCCAATCGGAATAGGTTTGCGGGTCAGCCTTCACAGCATCAATGAAGCGTGTCTTGTTGACTCCGCACATCGAGAACATCACCGAGGCTGACATCATCTCCGCCTTTGGATGCATGTGCGTCGGCGCTCCGGCGCGGTAGGCGATGTCACCGTCTCCAGTCGCGTCGATCACGCGCTTGGCAAGGATGGCTTCACGTCCCGCCTTGCTCTCCACAATCACGCCTGTGATCGTATCGCCCTCCATGATCGGCGCAACGAAACTGCGATGGAGCATTGGCTTGATTCCAGCTTCGTCGACCAGAACGTCCGCCACATATTTAAATGCCTCAGCGTCCAGGCTATGGCTGATTGATTGCGGTTCGGGCATCGCTGCGCCCATCGTTTTGGCACGCTCCTCAAACTCGCGGCCAATTCCTTCGCTGTCGATCGTGGCGGGATGGCGATACCAGGCAAAGCCTTCCACCCCGACTTGGGTGATATTACCGCCGAAACAGCCATAGCGTTCAAGAAGCGTCGTCTCCGCACCCGCTCGTGCCGCAGCGAGGGCCGCTGCCAACCCACCGGGGCCAGAGCCAACGACGAGCACGTCTGTTTCGTGGATGACATCAATCTGGCGTGCAGGTTCGTCTATGGTCCGCGTCATCGCTGCGAGGTCTCCCAGTTGGGCGCAACATGGTACGGTGCGTTAGACGGTGCGAGGAGCGGTTTGCCTAGAAGATGATCGGCGCCTTTTTCGCCGATCATGATCGTCGGCGCATTCAAGTTTCCGGTGGCAATCGATGGCATCACCGAACTGTCAACGACGCGCAGGCGATCAACTCCAATTACGCGCAATTCAGGATCGACGACCGCCATTGGATCATCGACCGCGCCCATCTTGCAGGAGCAGGAGGGGTGGTATGCGCTCTCGACCTTTGCCGCGATAAAGGCATCGATTTCCTCATCGCTTTTCACGTCCGCACCCGGCGCAATCTCGCGACCGCGATAGGGGTCGAATGCCTCTTGCTGGAAGATCTCGCGCGTCAGACGGACGCATGCGCGCATCTCCACCCAGTCATCGGGGTGGCTGAGATAGTTGAATCGGATGAGTGGTTTGTCCCGCGGGTCGGGTGAGCGCAGCGTAATACTGCCTCGGCTTTTGGAACGCATCGGTCCGACATGCGCCTGAAAGCCATGCTCCTTTGCCATGCTGTTCCCGTCGTAACTGACTGCAAGCGGAAAGAAGTGATACTGGATATCGGGATACCGCACGCCCGCGCG
>JANNLW010000438.1:0-1618 GCA_031397145.1 Sphingomonadales bacterium
GAAAGAAATTTGCGCCCAAAGATGCGCGGGCCTGTTCGAACCGGTTCCAATCCATTGCCGTGATGTCTGTTTGCGCCATGACTGTGACCGGGCCTTTCCAGCTCAAAAAGGGGCCACTTGAGTGGCAGGCCACAAACTACGCCCAATTAGTAAACGAGATATTGAAATTGGCGCGCGAAAATGTGGCCAACCCGGCGTCCTGTGCGGCGGCTTCAAAGTAACCCGAAATCGATCTCGAGATGACGGTCAAGGTGGATGGAACGGTCTTCGAGAGGGTATTTCAGGCCAGAAGCACAGTTGAAGAGAAGCACAGTTTCTTCCTTGCCTACCCACCCCTGGGCCAGGGCTGTTTCATATGCGGCCAGTGTTGCGCCACCTTCGGGGCAAAGAAGCAGGCCATCCTCCAGTGCGACACGCTCTACAGAATTGAGAAGTGCGGTGTCGGAAACGGCGATGGCACGTCCGTCACTCGCGCGGACGGCGCGAAGAATGAGAAAATCTCCAACGGCACGGGGGACGCGGATACCGGATGCAACAGTGTGCGCTCCCTCCCACCGTGCGGCATGTTCGAGCCCGTCTTCAAACGCCTTCACGATCGGCGCGCATCCTTCAGCTTGCACGGCAAACATTTTGGGTCGCTCGGATCCGATAAAGCCCAATGCCTCCAGCTCCTCGAATGCCTTCCACATTCCGATCAGTCCGGTCCCGCCGCCGGTCGGATAAAATATGGCGTCCGGCAACGTCCAGCCAAGCTGTTCGGCCAGCTCCAGCCCCATCGTCTTTTTGCCTTCGATCCGGTATGGCTCCTTTAGCGTCGAGAAATCGAACCATCCCGTGTGCTTTGCGCCTTCCCCGGCAATCGCACCGCAATCGTCAATCAAACCGTTGACCCGATAGACCCGGGCACCGTGGGCCGCGATTTCACGCACGTTGACCTCTGGCGTGTCATCGGGGCAAAATACGATTGTTTCAATTCCGGCCCTTGAGCCATAGGCAGCCAGCGCCGCGCCTGCATTGCCGTTGGTTGGCATCGCGATCCGGGTCACGCCGAGCTCCTTGGCCATTGACACCGCCATTACCAGCCCACGCGCTTTGAACGATGCCGTCGGGAGGCGTCCTTCATCCTTGACCAGCAATTTACCGACGCCAAGCCGCATAGCTGTTGCGAAAAGAGGAACAATGGGTGTCGCATTCTCACCAAGGCTCACGACATTTTCGGTACGGCGCACGGGCAAGAGTTCACGCCATCGCCACATGTCCATCGGCCGCCGGGCGAGTTCTTCCTTGGTCAGCACCTTGCCGACCCCGTCCAGATCATACCGGACGAGCAAGGGGCGACCCGCTTTCGAGAGCCCGTACAACTGATCGGCTTCGTAATGCTCGCCAGTCAGCGAGCATTCGAGATGAGTGACAAAAGTCGTGCGACTTGCTGTCAGATTGTCGTCGTGCTTCAAGCGCCGGCCTTGGCAACCCCGACCAGTGCCGGACGAAGCAACCTGTCCTTGATCATATAGCCCGACTGCATTTCCTGCACGATCGTGCCAGGCTCAACGTCGGCACTGGGAATCTCGACCATGGCCTGATGCTTGTTGGGATCCAGCGCCTGGCCCATCGTCTC
>JANNLW010000446.1:0-17842 GCA_031397145.1 Sphingomonadales bacterium
GTGAAATATGGCAATGTCGACAAGCTCAAGCCGCTGGTCAATTTCAATCCGGGCAGCGGCGATTGGGGCGCGTTCGAAGTGGCGCTGCGCTATGACCAACTCGATTTGAGTGATGCCGACCTCTCCCCGCTCAAACGCAAGGCGACGAGCGTCACGGGCGCGCTGAATTGGTACCTTAACCCCAGCGTGAAGATCCTGTTCAACTATATCCATTTCAAGGGAACCAACTCTCCGCTTGTTGTTGCGCCAGTTGCAGTCAATGGGACCACCGCCAAGGGAGAAGCCTTCGCCTCCCGGCTCCAGTTCGATTTCTGAGAGGAACAGCTGCATCTGAATGCTTGCGTTCGTTCGTATTCATTGAGTGAGCAATGGAGCAAGGTGATGGCAGACAGATTAAGGCGCGTGGCGCTTCCGGCGGCGCTGGTGGGTGCGGTGCTGGGCGGCGGAGGCTGGATGCTGGCGTCTCAGGGTGGCGCCGAAGCGGCTGCACGCAAGGCGGCTGCGCGCCCGGCGGCGGCGACCAAATATGATCGTGTCACCGACAGTGGCAATGTGTTCTACAAGATTCCGGCGGGCTATGTTGCAGTCAGGCAGAGGGGCGGGGTCATCATGGTGCTGCGTGCTGATATCGCGGCGGGTGAATTGAACGGCTATCTGCTGCTGACGGATGGGCTTCGGCTGGATGCGGGCATGAAGGCAAAGATGAAGGCCAGCGGGAAGCGTGCTGCCGTTCAGGCGATTGCCGCTGCCGTTGGCGGCCTGGCGGACGACCCCAATGCAAAGCTGACCCCGCCGCAACCCGGCAACAGCGATCCGGCGAGGGACGGGTATGAAGCCTATCAATTGGTTTCAATATCGGACGACAAGGCCGCAGGTAAGCCGCGCTTTACCCAGTATTCCATCTTCCTCATCGGAGACCGGGCGGAGATAGCGATGCGCGTTGCCTATGGTTCACAAGAGCGTCTCGAACCATTGCTGGCAGGAATGGATGCACTGACAAACTCGATGGAGTTCCGCAATGCCGGAGCCCCGCCCCCGGCCCGGTTGGCAGCGGCCCTCCCAACCGATCTGGCCGCGATCACGCCCAAGCCGAAGCCCGCTCCGGCTCAAAGTGCCGGGAGCCGAAATACCAAAAGTGGCAGCGGCGGCCGAAACTGTGGCGTCACACAGTATCGGCAGCAATGCTCTTACGTGGGTGCCGGGGCATATGCCAATTACAGCTGCCTACGCGTGCCTTATACACCGGCAGGCTGTTGACAATCAGCAATGGCAGCTGTGCCAACGTCCGCACTCTGTGCCGCAGCTTCAATCCGCCGCAACAGCGCCTGCAGCGCCTCCCGCTGGTCCGCGCTGAATCCCGCGAGCAATTCCGCCTCCATCGCCAGAGCGGCGGGGGCGATCTCGGTGTAGAGGGCCCGACCGTCATTGGTCAGCGACAGGAAGTGGGAGCGCCCGTCACTGGGGTTGCGGCGTTGCGTCACAAGCCCACGCTCGATCAGCGCTGCGGCGGCACGACTGACGGTGATCTTGTCGAGTTCGCCCGCCTGCCCGATTTCCAGCGGGGTAAGGCTTTCATGTTCGGCAAGGATCGCGATGAGCCGCCATTCGGGGATCTTCAGCCCGAACCGCTTGCGGTAACTGAGTGAGATGCGCGTGCTGACAGCATTCGACGCGACGGATAGGCGGTAGGGAAGGAAGTGTTCGAGCTTCAGCATGCGATTGACTCCTAGCACAGTTCATTATAGTTGCAATTGAAACTATATTCTTGCGGAGACTCGCTATGGCCGACCTTTTTGAAAATCCGCTTGGCCTGGACGGGTTCGAGTTCATCGAATTCTGCGCGCCTGAAAAGGGTTTGCTTGAGCTCGTTTTTGAAAAGCTGGGTTTCGCTCGCATTGCGCGACATCGCTCGAAGGACGTCGAGTTGTGGCGGCAAGGCGAGATCAACCTGATCGCCAATTATGAACCGCGCAGCCCCGCCGCCTATTTCGCCGCGGAACATGGCCCCTCCGCCTGCGGCATGGGTTTTCGCGTCAAGAACGCGCGTATTGCCTATGACGAAGCGATTGCGCGTGGCGCGGAACCTGTTGAGACGAGCACCGGGCCCATGGAATTGCGATTGCCCGCGATTCGCGGGATTGGCGGGGCGATTATCTATTTGATCGACCGTTATGGGCCAAAAGGCTCGGGGGCCTTGTCGATCTATGACATCGATTTCGATTATCTGCCCGGCGTTGACCGCCATCCGGTCGGAGCGGGCTTCCGCCTGATCGATCACCTGACCCACAATGTCTATGGTGGGCGGATGGATCATTGGGCGAAGTTCTACGAACGCGTCTTCAACTTTCGCGAGATCCGCTATTTTGACATCAAGGGCGAATATACGGGACTGACATCGCGTGCGATGACTGCGCCCGACGGCAAGATCCGCATTCCCCTGAACGAGGAAGGCAAGGCCGGCGGCGGCCAGATCGAGGAGTTTCTGCGCGAATATAATGGCGAGGGGATCCAGCACATCGCTTTTATCTGTGATGATCTTCTCACCTGTCTCGACAGGGTTCGCGCGTTCGGCGTGCCATTGATGGCAGCACCGCCAGCAACCTATTATGATATGCTCGAGGAACGCCTGCCTGGGCATGGCGAACCGGTGGACGCGCTCCAGGCACGCGGCATTTTGCTTGACGGCTCAACAGAAAATGACGATCCGCGCCTTCTCCTCCAGATCTTTTCGCAGACAATGGTCGGGCCGGTCTTTTTCGAATTCATTCAGCGCAAGAAGGATGAAGGCTTTGGTGAAGGCAATTTCACAGCGCTCTTCAAATCGATGGAACGCGACCAGATGCAGCGTGGCGCACTGGCAGCGGAGCCGGTAGCATGAGCGCGCCCGTCCAACTCTCGCGCATTCATCACGTTGCCTATCGGTGTCGAGATGCCAAGGAGACGGTCGAATGGTATTCCCGCGTGCTTGGCATGGACTACACGACCGCCTTTGCTGAAGATCATGTTCCGTCGACGGGCGAGTATGATCCCTACATGCACATTTTTCTTGATTGTGGCGGCGGCAATGTGATCGCTTTTTTCGAGCTGCCCAATCAACCCGAAATGGGGCGCGATCCCAACACGCCGGCATGGGTACAGCATATAGCTTTTGAAGTGCCGAACATCGAGGCGCTGCTTACAGCCAAGGCGCATATCGAGTCGCAGGGCGTGGATGTGCTGGGCCCAACCTTTCACGGTGTCTTCCGCTCAATTTATTTCTTTGATCCCAATGGACACAGGCTGGAGTTGGCCTGCAACATCGGCACCGCTGATCAATATGACGAGCTGAAGCGGGTCGCGCCGCTGATGCTTGAAGAATGGAGCCGAACCAGGAAGGCCCCGCGCCATGCCGACTGGCTCCATAAGGATCCCGCTGCCTGAATGCGCGTCAGCCGCCGTCAACCGCCGACCGGCCAACTTTCGGCGTTGCGACTTGCGGCATGCGCTTCTCAAGTGCATCCAGCCAGATTCGCGCCTCGCTTCCCGTGTAAAATTGGGGACGCGACGACGTGAGATGCTTGCTGGTTTCCCAGCTTCGGATCAGATCAAACGCCTCTGCGACCGCCGCATCAAGAGGTTGCGGTGTCCGCAACGCGATATTGATCAAGGCATCGCCGAAAAAGGTCCAGTCATTGCTCGGAGCGCACCCGAAACTGGTCTGATCACGGTCAGCAGCGGTAATGATGACACTGGTGTCATTCGCCAGATGAGGCAGCAATTCCCCCGAATAGCATGCCGAAAGCATCACCATCCGACGCTTTATGCCAGCACCGTTGAGTAAGTCGGCAAGCCGCTTGGGCCCGATCCAGCCAAATCCGTGATCGCCGTCGCGATAGGCAAGGCCGATCTCTGGAGCGCCGTGGCTGGTCGTGTAGAGGATCAGGACATCCTCCTTCACGTCCATCTTTGCCGAAATGGCCCCCAGCGCAACTTCGAAATTGGCGGGCGATCCATCGGGAATTGTCTTGTCGGTCGCACCCGATCCCGCCGACAGGACTATTGTGCGACCGATTGCATCATACCGTCGCGCAAGGACTTTTGCTGTCTCGGCCGCCTCACGACCGAAGACCGGATCGGAATCGAAGCCGGCAACCACAATATAGGCATCAACAACACCGGGCCTCTGGGATTTGATCCCGTCAATCGCAGCGCTGAGCTTGCGATGTTGCACATAGTGCCATGCCGCATCGCGCCCCTGTTCGGTGACAACGCCACGGTTCGCTGCGGCCACATCCTGCGGAGAGACTTCGGCTTCAGCAGCCATAGACAGAAAGAATGCGCCGCCTAAAACCGCCGCGCGCCACTTGCTTCGCCTCATCAACCGTCCTTGCCCGTCATAATACCGCAAGCCATCACGAATTGCCTTCAAGGTCAAGCGCAACAGCCCCTTTCCCCCACCCCTTCTCACGCCTAAGGACCATGCCATGAAACTTGCTTCTCTCAAGTCGGGCCGCAATGGCCACCTGTTCGTCGTTTCGGACGATCTCGCCTGGTGCGCCGATGCCGCCCATATCGCGCCGACACTTCAGTCCGCGCTCGATGAATGGGATCGGCTTGAACCAGCGCTGCGCAATCTCGCATCCGATCTGGCGCATGAAGCGATTCCGATGATGCGTTTTCATGAGCGTGAAGCCGCTGCACCGCTGCCTCGCGCCTACCAGTGGGCCGATGGCTCTGCCTATGTGAACCATGTCGCGCTGGTCCGTCAGGCGCGCAACGCGGAGATGCCCGAAAGTTTCTGGCACGACCCGCTCATGTATCAGGGCGGCTCTGATTGTTTTCTTGGAGCACGTGACCCAATCCCGCTGGCTGACGAAGATTGGGGCTGCGACATGGAGGCCGAAGTTGTGGTCGTGACTGGCGATGTCCCTCAAGGCGCGTCTCTGGCGGAAGCGCGCAAAGCGATACGGCTGGTCGGATTGACCAACGATGTCTCGCTACGCAACCTGATCCCGGGAGAACTGGCAAAGGGCTTCGGTTTTTTCCAGTCCAAGCCTGCCAGCGCGTTTTCTCCAGTGTTCGTGACGCCCGATGCGCTTGGCAAGCGTTGGGATGGTGTGAAATTGCATGGTGCCCTTTGTGTTGACCTTAATGGCCTGCCGCTTGGCCGCGCCGATGCGGGCGTCGACATGACTTTCGATTTCGGCCAACTCATCGCGCATGCTGCAAAAACCCGCGCGCTCGGCGCTGGCACGATCATCGGTTCGGGGACGGTATCCAACCGCGATGCCGATGGAGGCCCCGGCAAGCCGATCAGCGAGGGTGGCCTTGGCTATTCATGCCTTGCCGAAGTCCGCACGATCGAAACCATCCAGCACGGCAAACCGGAAACGCCATTCATGAAAGCCGGCGACACTGTCCGCATCTGGATGGAAAACGAAAAGCACCACAGCCTGTTCGGGGCGATCGAGCAGACGGTCGGAGGCTAATACCTACTCCTGATTGGCGTAGAGCTTGACCAGCCTGAAAAGATAGTCGCGTCCATCGTATAGCGATCTGACGCGAATTCTTTCGTTCAGGCCATGGATTCCGCCGCCATCGGATTCATAAAATATGCCTGGAACGCCGTAGGTCGGTATGCCGACACCCGCGAGATAGATCCCGTCGGTTGCACCGGTCGACATGATCGGCAACATCGGAACGCCTGGAAACATTTCAGCACCAAGTTTTTCAGCGGGTCCCAGAAGCTTTGGAGACAATGGTGGTGATGGAGAATAAGGGCTCAAGGGCAATACCGTCGTGATTTTCACCTGAGGGTCGCTTATTGCGCCTGCGAGCGCAGCCTGCACATCCTCTACCGTTGATCCCGGAAACATGCGGCAATTGACGATCGCCCGCGCACGTTGCGGCAAGGCATTCATCGCGTGGCCAGCCTCGAGCATTGTTGCAACACACGTTGTTCGCAGGGTCGAATGCAGGGTGGGATCGGCTGACACGATGGCATTTGCTCGGGAATCTCCCGGATCAGCCAGCAGCATCGTGATTGCATTGCCAACAACAACCGGCACGGTCGGGGCAAGCCGGGTAAAGAAGTTCCGGGTTGTATCGTTGAATTGGACGGGAAATTCATGCTTCCCTACCTTTGAAACAGCTGCAGCAAGCGCGTAGATCGCATTGTCCGGGCGCGGGATCGAACTGTGCCCGCCCGGATTGGTGGCTTCGAGCACGAAATTCTGAACGGTCTTTTCGCCAACCTGCATAGCCAGAAGTTCGCGTTTGCCGTCCGGGCCGATCCGTCCTCCCCCGCCTTCATTCAAGGCATATTCGGCATCGATCAGCTCCCTGCGATTCTGCGTCAGCCATTCGGCGCCGTTAAAGGCGATCACGCCTTCCTCGCCGCAGGTCAACGCCATCTTGATTGTGCGTTTGGGCTTGAATCCCTCTTGCCGGTACCGGATGAGTGTGTCGGTCCAGATCGCAGCCTGCGATTTGTCATCGGCAGTGCCACGCGCATAGAAATAGCCGTCTTCCTCGATCAGTGTGAACGGATCGCGCGTCCAGTCGGCGCGGTTCGCCTCGACCACATCGATATGGGCAAGCAGCAGGATCGGCTTCGCCTTTTTGGAGGTGCCGGGATAGACCGCGACCAACCCGCCCTCCTTGGGCTTTTCAGCAATCGAGAACAGCGTCAGGTCCGCATCGGAAAAACCGGCCGCCTTCATTCTCGCAGCCATTCTTTCAGCCGCGAGAGTGCAACTTCCGGTCGAGAGTGTAGTGTTTGTTTCGACCAGTTCCTTGTACAAGGCACGGAATGATTCCTGATCGGGACGGATCTGTGCCGAGGCTGGCTGGCACATTGCAGCGGTGAGGACCACTGCCGAAATCAACGCGCGCATTCCAGTCTCCCCCGATTCTTCGATGCACGAACTTAATCGCTTTGCGGTTGGGGGAAAGTTCTTTGTTGTCAATTATCCGCCGCTTGCCCTTGTTGAAGCAGTCGAGGCATCCCAGATAGGATTGTGTGGGGGATGATCACATCCAATCGCAAAGGAAAAGCACGTGCAAACCCAGAACCGCATTTTCGACGACCTTGCCAAAATCATCAACGGCGCCGCCGGGACGATCGCAGGCGTAGGTCGTGAAGCCGAAGCATCGGCGCGCGAGCGCGCCAAGGAGTGGATCGGTGGTCTCGACTTCGTCAGCCGCGACGAATTCGAAGCGATTAAGGCCATGGCTGCCGCCGCGCGCGATGAAGTGGACGCCCTGAAAGCACGGCTTGATGCACTCGAAGGCAAGGCAGCCAAGCCAGCTGCGCCGAAGCGCGCGCCGAAGCCAAAGGCCTGAGCACGCGCTATCCTATCCACAGTTTTCGAACGTCCTCCTCTTGAAGTCACGCGCAAAACCGGCGCAAAGGGGCTGATATGACGATCGACGATCTTGCCCGGAACGATGGCCAGTCCACGCCTATCGACACGCTCGAAAGCTGGTTCGCGGCCAATGGCTGGAGCCATGAACGGGTCGGCGAGGAGGAGATAGTAGCCGCAACCCAAGGGTCATGGGGGCAGTATGAGCTTCGTGGCGTATGGCGAGACGAGGATCGCGTCCTCCAGTTCCTTGCCTTTCCGGATGTCCGTGTGACCCAAGAGCAGTATTCCGCGATTTACGAGACGATCGGATTGATCAACGAACAGCTTTGGCTCGGCCATTTCGAACTCTGGTCGGGCAATGGTACGTTGGTGTTCCGCCATGCGGCGCTGCTAGAGGGCGATGAAGAGGCGAGTCTGTCCGCCGAACAGGCCGATGCGCTGATCGATGCCGCCGCGGGAGAACTCGATCGTTTCTATCCCGTATTCCAGTTCGTCCTTTGGGGCGGAAAGACCCCTGCTGAGGCGATAGCTGCGGCGATGGTCGAAACGCAGGGCGAGGCGTGAACGAAGGACCCTTCTGGATCATCGGTTGCGGCAACATGGCCGGTGCGATGGTCAGACGGTGGGTTGAGACCGGTATGGACGTCTCGGATTTTCAAATTGTTGACCCGGCAAGTCCCGCGCTGCCAAAGGGACTTTCGGCCTTGCCGAAAATTCCACTGGATGCGCCTTTTGCGAACATGGTCATGTTGGCCGTCAAGCCGCAGCTTCTCGATATGGTCTCGGCGGATGTCGCGCGACTCGTCGGGCCAAATACAATTCTGCTGTCGATCCTCGCAGGAGTCGAAATCGCCGCACTAAGGGAACGGTTTCCAATGGCCGTCCAAATCGTCCGGGTTATGCCAAATCTCCCCGCTTCGCTTGGCAAAGGCGTGATCGGGCTGCATGCAGCCAATGGACCGGATCCGGCAATCAGCGCGCTGATGGCACCCCTTGGGCTGGTCGAATGGATCGCTGACGAAGGGCAACTTCACCTCGTCGCTGCACTTGCCGCAAGCGGTCCCGCGTTTCTTTACCGGTTCATCGACGCGCTTGGCGTCGCCGGTTGCCGACTGGGCCTTGCCCCCGATCAATCGGCGCGGCTTGCTTTGGCCATGGTTGAAGGATCGACGTTGCTCGCGGCCCAATCAGCCGACGTGCCCGCGATGCTTGCCGAGCGCGTTGCAAGCAAGGGCGGCATGACACGCGAAGGCCTCAACGTGCTTGATGCCGACGACGCACTGGTCAAACTGCTCGAGAATACTCTTGAGGCGGCTCGAAAACGCAGCGCCGAAATGGGCGAAGATGCCAAGCGACCCTAACGCTCGAGTTGGAGCGCGATAACGCGTCCTATTTCAGACTCTGGAATCAAGCCTTCAAGCACATGCCAGAATCCGGTGACGGCCCGCGGCCCGGCATTGCCATAAGCGTCCGACATTTTCGTTCGGAGCCTCCCGAACAACTCGGCCTCCAAGGCAAGACCCAATCCGGTCAACCGCAGCATTTTTTGTCGCCGGTCAGTCCGACCCGGACGGCTCTCAACCAGTTCCCGCCCCGCAAGATCGTTCAGGACGCGCCCAAGCGATTGTTTTGTGATCGCCAACAGTTTGAGAAGGTCGCTGACCGTCAGGTCAGGCTGCCTCGCAATAAAATAAAGCGCGCGGTGGTGCGCGCGGCCAAGGCCCTGGGTCGCAAGCTCTTCGTCAATCGCGCGCGTCAGGTGGCTATAACCAAAATACAGCAACTCCACTCCCCGCCTGATCTCTGCCTCCCGCAGGTAGTTCGGCGAAGCGGCGGGACTGAGCATTGGGGCATTTGGGACAGCCATATTGACGTATCTTGCCGCGTCCATTACCCGATTGCAAGCTGCTTCCAAGCATCTAAGAGGATACTGAATGGACGAGTGTAAACCCGAACAAGCGACCGGCACGCCTTCCTTTGCGATCGAACGCAACCCGCACCCTGTTGCCCCTGCTGAGCGTGCGCGCCTTTTGGCGGATCCCGGTTTCGGACGCGTGTTCAGCGATCATATGGTCATGATCCGCTACAATGACGCCTTGGGTTGGCATGATGCGAAGGTGATGCCTCGTGGACCGCTGTCAATCGATCCCGCAACCGCGGTGCTGCATTACGCGCAGGAAATTTTCGAAGGACTGAAAGCTTATCGGCTCGCCGATGGCGGCATGGCCCTGTTTCGGCCGGACGCAAATGCGCGACGTTTCCGCGATTCAGCGCGAAGACTGGCCATGGCGGAATTACCCGACGAACTGTTCATCGAATCGCTCCGTCAAATTGTCAGGATCGACAAGGATTGGTTTCCCGATATCGAAGGTGGATCGATCTATCTCCGGCCCTTCATGTTCGCGAGCGAGGTTTTCCTCGGTGTAAAGCCTTCAGCCGAATATATTTATATCGTGCTGGCCTCGTCGGCAGGGGAGTATTTCAAGAGCGGCGCACCGGCTATTTCGCTTTGGGTCTCGCAAGAGCATACCCGCGCCGCGCCGGGCGGCACAGGGGCTGCAAAATGCGGCGGCAACTATGCGGCCAGCCTCGTCGCCCAGGCTGAGGCGATCTCAATGGGGTTTGACCAAGTTGTGTTCCTGGACGCGGTCGAGCGTCGCTGGGTCGAAGAGCTTGGGGGCATGAACCTGTTTTTCGTGTTTGAAGACGGCTCGATACAGACGCCCCCGCTAGGCGGAACCATCTTGCCTGGAATAACACGTGATGCGTTGCTCACCCTTGCACGCGAAGAAGGCCTCTCGGTGCGAGAGGAACCCTATGCGATCGACCAGTGGCAAGCAGATGCACAAAGTGGACGGCTCATCGAATCATTTGCATGCGGCACAGCTGCGGTTGTGACGCCTATCGGCAAGGTCACCGGACAACATGGCGCCTTTTCAATCGGCGCGGGTGGACCCGGCCAGTTCACCATCAGGATGAAGGAACGCCTGGTTGCGATCCAGCGAGGATTGGCCCCCGATCCGCATCGCTGGGTGATGCGGATAGAATAGTGATCAAATTCCGTGGCAGGGCAATTGTCATCGGCTAGCGGGCTGCTATAGCGCCGCCTCCTTGCATTGCTGTGGTGGGGCGTCGCCAAGTGGTAAGGCACCGGCTTTTGATGCCGGCATTCGCAGGTTCGAATCCTGCCGCCCCAGCCAACACTTTATTGTATCGCAATGTAAACAATACTTACCAAAGTGTGAGATTTGTTAACTCGTTGTCAATCATTCCAGTTACATAGCGCCGGATGACTGGCAGTTTCGTCGCGTTAGGCATTATTTTGTGTCAGTTTGATGAATCTGCTGCCACCAAACAATGGGGTAGCCGGAGAAAAAACTGCGGCAATCCGTTTTTTTCGGGTTGAATTGAATCAACTTCGCTGTCAAAGACAGCAACGGTAATTTGAGTGCGACCAATAAAGGGAGTTTTAATATGAGCATTCGTAAAGCAGCGATGGCAGCATTGATTGCCGGCTCGATGGTGGCAGTGCCAACCATTGCGCAGGCACAAGCAGCCAGCCAGACTGCCGTGAGCAAGCTCTCGGTGCGGTCTGCACAGGTTCGTTCGGGCGCCGTTGTCGCCAAGAAGAACGACCTCGGGGGCGGAAGCCTGATCATCGCATTGCTGGCAGCAGCTGCGGTTGTTGGCGGCATCGTAATTGCCGCTGGCGGTGGCAACAACGCAACAAGCCCATAGGCTTCGTCTTAACGGCAATTGAAAAAGGCGGTCGAAAGGCCGCCTTTTTTGTGCGGGTGGCATGACAGGCTGTTTATGCAGTCCTGCGCGAAGACCCTTCAGCGATTCAAAACAATGCGTTTTTGCGGGTTGAGTTGAATCGAATTGGCTGTCACATGTTATCCCTGCAATATGTTCGAAGAGAAAAAGGGAGTTTAGACGTGAGTATCCACAAAGCAGCAATGGCGACGCTGATCGCCGGTTCGATGGTTGTCGTTCCGACCGTTGCCCAGGCAGCCCCTGCCAATCAAACTGCCGCGAGCAAGCTTTCGATCCGCTCGGCGCAAGTTCGCGGTGGCGCAGTGTTGGGCAAGAAAGAGCGCATTCAGGGAGGCAGCGCCATTCTTTTCCTGGGCGCTATTCTAGCCGCTGGCGGCGCAGGCTACTTGATCCGGGGTGGCGGTTCGGCGAGCCCATAGGCTTCTGGGATAGCTTTATGAAAGGGCGGTCGAACGGCCGCCTTTTTTTATGCCGGCGCGGATGGCAACGCGGAGCCTGATCAGATTCAGCGTGAAAACGTGGATCAGGCTGCCAATCCCTCGAACTGCATCCGGGCAAGGCGGGCATACAACCCTCCGGCGCGGCTCAAACTTGCGTGATCGCCTTCCTCGACAATCCGGCCATCGCTCATAACGATGATTCGATCAGCAGCCCTGACCGTGGCGAGGCGGTGGGCAATGACGATCGTAGTGCGCTGATGCATGAGTTTTTCCAATGCATCCTGCACAAGCCGTTCCGATTCCGCGTCGAGCGCAGACGTCGCTTCGTCAAGCAGCAGGATCGGCGCGTTGCGCAGGATCGCGCGGGCAATGGCGATACGCTGGCGCTGGCCACCGGAAAGGCGGGCGCCGCCTTCGCCCATGTAAGTGTCGAGCCCTTCAGGGAGCTTCCGCAGAAATTCAGCGGCGTTCCCGGCTTCGGCCGCAGCCCAGAGTGCATCGTCATCCGCATCCCAGCGACCATAGCGCAAATTATCGCGTGCGCTCGCTGCGAAGATGACCGTTTCCTGCGGCACCATTGCCATGCGCGCCCGGATATCGGCCGGATCGGCATCAGGTAGTGCAACCCCATCGATCCGGACCGAACCGCTTTCGGGGTCGTAGAACCGCTGGATCAACTGGAACAATGTCGTCTTGCCTGCGCCGGACGGGCCAACGACGGCGACGGTTTCGCCCGGATTGATCGCGAGTGAAAAATCAGCAAGAGCACTCACATCCTGACGGGTAGGGTAACGGAAACGCACATGGTCGAACTCGATCCGACCTTGTGGCGGCTCGGGAAGCCTGGTGGGATTGGACGGTGCCGCAATCCCCGGCTGTTCGGACAGAAGTTCTGAGAGGCGCGCTGCAGCGCCAGACCCACGCACGAGATCGCCATAGACTTCTGCAAGTGCCCCGAAGGCGCCAGCGACAAAGCCACCGGTCAGGACGAATGCCGCAATCGCGCCGCCTGTCATCCGGCCTGATTGTACATCGAGAGCGCCTTGCCACATCACGCTCGTAATCGCGCCAAACATGATAAAGATCATGAAGGCCGTCAGCGTTGCACGGATGGCAATGCGCCTGCGCGCTGTACCAAATGCATTTTCGACTGCGCTTGAAAAACGATCGCCCTCACGTCGTTCCTGCCCAAAGGCCTGAACGATCTTCATGGCCGCCAGTACTTCGACGACGATCACACCGACATCGGCGATCCGATCCTGGCTCTTGCGCGACATGTCACGAAGTTTACGACCAATCAGAATGACAGGTCCGATGACCAGTGGGATTGCGACCAAAAGCATCCCGGTTAGCTTTGGTGCAAGGGTAAAAAGATAGACGATCCCGCCGATTGCTAGGACGATATTGCGCAGAGCCACCGAAAGCGTCGTGCCGACGACCTGTTCAATCAGCGTAGTGTCGGCAGTGATGCGCGATGCCACCTCGGCTGGACGATTGACTTCAAAGTAACTCGGTGAGAGCCGCAGCAAATTGTTGAGGACAGCACTGCGGAGATCAGCGACAACCCTTTCTCCAAGCCAGGAAACAAAATAGAACCGGCTTGCGGTCGCGACAGCAAGCACGCTTACGATCATCAGCAGATATTCGAACCAGCGGCCAATGTCTCCACCAGAAGCGCCGAAGCCTCGGTCAATCACAAGCCGAAAACCATTCGGTATTGCAAGTGTCGCCGCAGCCGCGATCAGGAGCGATAAGCCTGCAAATGCAATCCGACCTGGATAACGGATCGCAAAGTCCCAGACCATTCGGAGATTGCCGATCTTGCGATTGCCGTTTTCGGGCATGTTTTCAGTTGCCATGTAACAGCGCCTAGCAGTCGTGGAGATCAGTCTCAATATGCGACCATTCGATTTGTGCATTGCACAATCGGCAAAACTTCGCCACATTCATCGCCCGGGAAGGGGATTGAATGCTATATAATACTTATGAGATGCAGCGCTCGTGGTTGGCGGGCGCCAGTACTCTGGCCCTGACGGGCGCTGAATTCCTCACAAATCCTGCAAATCCCTTTGCCTATTTTGGTGGCGGCGAAGTGATGGCGTCCGCGCTCGAGGTTTTTGCGCATGCGGCAGCTCCGCGAGGCAAACCTCCTTTCGGTTTTGACCATACCATGATCGATGGAAAGAGTGTGCCCGTCCACGAAGAAATTGTTCTGCAAAAACCCTTTGGCCAATTGAAGCGCTTTGTCCGCAAAGGCATCAAGATCGGTCCAAAGCTGCTGATCGTCGCGCCGATGTCGGGCCACTATGCAACGTTGCTCCGCGGCACGGTCGAACGCATGATGCCCGGGCATGACGTCTACATCACCGACTGGCGCGATGCGCGCAGCGTACCGACATCCGACGGGCGGTTCGATCTTGACGATTATATCGACTATCTGATCGAGTTCCTCGACCATATTGGGCCCGGCGCGCACATGCTTGCAGTCTGCCAACCGTCGGTGCCCTGTTATGCAGCCGTCGCGGTCATGTCCGCACAAAAGCATAAGTGCCTTCCCAGAACATTGACGATGATGGGCGGCCCCATTGATACGCGCAAGGCGCCAACCGCGGTGAACACGCTTGCGACACAGCGACCGCACAGCTGGTTTCAGAACAATGTGATCGCGACCGTCCCCTATTCCTATCCCGGCGCCGGGCGAAAGGTCTATCCCGGCTTCCTCCAGCTTGCCGGCTTCATGTCGATGAACCTTGGCAATCACATGGTCAGCCATTGGGAGATGTTCAAACATCTCGTGGAAGGCGATGATGACAGCGCCGAGGTGACCAAGGATTTTTACGAAGAGTATCGATCGGTCTGCGATATGACCGCCGAATTCTATCTCCAGACGATCGACGTGGTTTTCCAGCAACATTCCCTGCCCAAGGGCGAGATGATGCACCGCGGCACGCTGGTCGATCCCAAGGCCATCACCAAAGTGGCGCTTTTGGCCATCGAGGGCGAGCGCGACGATATTTCGGGGCTGGGCCAGACAAAAGCCGCGCTGGATATCGCGACCGCTCTGGAAGCGAAGATGAAGCGTTACTATATGGCCGAAGGAACCGGCCATTACGGCATCTTCAACGGCAGCAAATGGCGTGACAGGATTGCCCCGGTGGTCGAAGACTGGATCGCGTCGCACGATTGAGCGGACGATTCCTTGAAGCCTTTCGGGAAGGACGCTCAATGACCTTGAACACGGCAATTCTGGCTGGCGGCTGCTTCTGGTGTACCGAAGCTGTGTTCCAGTCCCTGACCGGAGTTTCCGGCGTCGAAAGCGGTTACATCGGCGGGAAGAACCCCAACCCCACCTACCGTCAGGTTTGCGGCGGCGATACTGGCCATGCGGAGGCGATCCGCGTGACGTTCGACCCGGAACAGCTTTCCTACGCCGATCTGCTCGACATCTTCTTTGCAACGCATGATCCGACCCAGCTCAACCGGCAGGGCAATGATGTCGGCACGCAATACCGCTCGGCGATTTTCCCCGACGGCGCCGAACAGGAAGCCGAAGCCCGGGCTGCGATCCCGCGCAACCAGCCCGAATGGCCGCAACCGATTGTGACAACGATCGAACCAATGGCAATCTGGTATCCTGCGGAGGATTATCATCAGGAATACTGGAACGGCGAAGGCCAGCGAAACCCCTATTGCCTCGCAGTCATCCCGCCCAAACTGGCCAAGCTCCGCAAGGGTTATGCGGAGCGGCTGAAGGGGTAGCGCAACTATCTGCGCAAAGCATTTGAGGTTGTCCTGCTGAGATTGATTCGTCGACAGTGTGGAGAGATGACCCTTTCCCGGCGACGACATGGGCGAGGGCGGCGATTGGCTCGATTTTTTCCGCTTAGTTGTGGATTCCACAATGTCCGCTTTAAGGTTTTGGTGGCTCGAAAGCTGCCGCTGGCGCGGCTTGGGTGGTCTGCACGTTCATCACGCGCAACACGATATCCAATTCGGGGTCTCCACTCCCTTGCCTGCCCTTCGTCGCGGTGCAGACACCATCAAAGGTCTTGTAATCGGACAATTCGGCATACTCGGAACCCGACACTATGCGGCGCACGAATCTCGTTTGCGGATCAATCCAAAGTTCTAAAGGTTCAGCGTTCCTAGGAGTGACGCGCACGATCCGATACGCCTGACCATCGCGACTGCTATCGGCAAGAAGTTTAAATTCTGCGGGGAATCGTTTGGGCAAAAACCAGCCAAAGCTGCTTAGGTAAACGTCGCGCCGCTGTCGCCGGAGTTCGCTTTCATCCGAAATCATCCGCGCTTGGCCATCAGGTCCCATGCGCCAAGCGGCAGTCCCGTTGAAGCCCGTCTTTCTGAAGATCTGGCCATTTACGACGCTGGTCATCGCCGATTTTAAAGTCCGCATATCGTGCCACACCTCATTTTGAATGAGGGGCATGCCCTTGATTTCCGCCTCGCTCTTTTCGTGCCAACCTTGGACACGATCCCAAGCCGAGCCACCACATGCAACTCGCATCTCCGCCAACAGCTTTCGTTCGGGATTGGCCGCACCCACAGCGCTAGCAGCCCCGAAAGCCACGACCACCATAGTGAATACCAGCATTTTTCTCATGGACGCAGAATGACACGGCGGACGCGGTTGCGCAACGTCAATGGCAGCTTTCAGGCTATCGGTCGGCAGATGATAGCGTCCGAAAACTCGTCGGAAGCTATCAATCCCTATCCCACCAATGCCCCCCCTTTATCACGCCACCGCGCGTTTCAGCCTGTCGTTGATGGCCATGCCCAGCCCGGTCTGGGGAATTGGGGTAATGGCTATGCGCGGTTGTTTGGACGCGTCCGCTTCATGCAGGGCATTGAACAATCGGGCGGCCGCTTCGGCTAGGTCTCCGCTGGTGCTGAGGCTGTCATCGCCGGGCACATCTCCAAACCCGATCAGCCATTCGTCTGGTTCCGCCACGGTCACATCGAGGCGGAGCGGCTTTGCGGGAGCATAATGGCTGGCAAGCTGGCCCGGTGCCTCGATCGCTCCCGAAGACGCGAGCGACAGGCCGAGATCGACCGGCCCGGCGCGGAGCAGGCGGAACATGCCTTCGGCATCGACCGCGACAATCGTCGATTCAAGACCAAGTTCGGTCGGTCCGGCATCGATGATCTGGGGAATCCGCCCCTCAAGGCTCTTGAGGACATGCGCGGCGCGGGTCGGGCTGATGCGTCCGCTAGCGTTGGCGGATGGGGCGGCGAGCGGCTTTCCCGTCGCGACGAGCAGCGCCCGCATGGCAGGATGTGCCGGAACACGAATCGCAATCGTCGGGAGACCGGCGGTGACGAGGCTCGCAATCCCGCTGTCCGGGCGGAGCGGGAGAACCAGTGTCAACGGACCGGGCCAGTATTGCTTTGCAAGAGCACGCGCCGCATCATCGAATATGGCAATCCGCTCTGCCGCCGCGAGATCGGGCACATGGACAATCAGCGGATTGAAGCTCGGTCGGCCCTTAGCGGCATAGATACCGGCGACTGCTTGGCCGTTGGTCGCATCCGCCGCCAGTCCGTAGACCGTCTCGTTCGGCACAGCCACGCACTGGCCATCCGCGATCAGCTTCGCAGCCAAAGCAATGGAATCGGGCCCATAAGGCTGGACAAGTGTTTCGAAAGGCGGTTTTAAGGTGGTCACGCGGCGGCGCTAGTATGCCGCATCCAATCACGCAACCCGGCGGTATATTGACATGACCTACAATCCTCCCATCACCGAACAGCGCTTTGTCCTCGATACGGTGACAGGCATGGCAGATCTTGCCGCCTATCCCGCCTTTGCCGAAGCGACGCCGGATATGGTCGATGCGATCCTTGAAGGCGCAGGCGCGATTGCCGCAGGCGAATGGGCGCCACTCAACCGGGTTGGCGATACCCACAATCCAAAATGGGCGGACGGGAGCGTAACCATGCCGCCCGGATTCAAGGCCGCCTATCAAGCCTATGTCGAGGGTGGCTGGGGAACCATAGATGGGCCGACCGGCTTTGGCGGGCAAGGCCTGCCGCATGCACTGGCCTTTGTCGTTCTGGAAGACTTGGGCACCGCGAACATGGGCTTCACCCTTTGCCCGATCCTGACGTCGGGCGCGGTCGAGGCTCTGCTTGCACATGGTAGCGACGAACAGCGTGCGATGTATCTTCCCAAGCTCATTACCGGCGAGTGGACCGGCACAATGAACCTGACCGAATCGAACGCAGGCTCGGACGTTGGAGCGCTGCGGACAGCGGCAACGCCCA
>JANNLW010000466.1:0-10171 GCA_031397145.1 Sphingomonadales bacterium
GGCGGCATACCGGTCGGCACGCTCGCTATCGGGAAGGCTGGTGCGACCAACGCAGGACTTCTCGCAGCGGCAATTCTCGGAATCTCTGATCCTGCAATAACACGCCGGCTTGAGGCCTGGCGAAAGGCACAAACCGACGGAGTGGCAACGGACCCTGCATGAGCCCGCTTCCACCAGGTTCCACGATTGGCATTATCGGCGGCGGCCAGCTTGGCAGGATGCTGTGCATGGCAGCCGCGCAGTTGGGCTATCGCTGCCATATTTATGCGCCCGAAGCGAGCGGACCGGCCGCTGATGTCAGCGCCAAATGGGTGCAAGGCGACTATGGAGATGCCGGGAGCCTGCTGGCATTTGCCAATGACGTTTCCGTCGTGACGTTCGAATTCGAGAACATCGAGCCAGCGTCGCTCAAACCGCTGATAGCCGCAAAGCCGCTTTATCCGCCACTCAAGGCACTCGAGATCGGGCAGGACCGGATCGCCGAGAAATGCTTTGCAACCGAGCAAGGAGGCCGCACCGCTACCTGGGCTCCGGTCAGCAACCGTGAGGAGCTTGACGTCGCGATCGCAAAAATCGGCACACCTTCAATACTCAAGACCGTCCGTTTCGGCTATGATGGCAAAGGACAGGCCAGATTGAAATCGCCCTCCGATGCAGATTCCGCGTGGGAGACAATTGGCGGTAATCCCGCCATTCTGGAAGCGATGGTCAGTTTCGACCACGAATTCTCGTTGATCGTTGCGCGCGACCAGAACGGAAGTGTCCTGTTTTGGGACGCGCCCGAAAACGTCCACAAGGATGGCATTCTCGCAACATCGGTCGTCCCGGCTTCTGATATTGTTCGCCAGCAAGTCCCTGCTGCCCGGGCACTCGCCCGCAAGATTGCCGAGCGATTGGATTATGTGGGCGTCTTCGCAATCGAGTTTTTCGCAAGCCCCGACGGCCCAATGTTCAACGAGATGGCGCCGCGTGTCCACAATTCGGGACACTGGACAATCGAGGGCGCAGCGACGTCACAGTTCGAAAACCACATCCGGGCCGTCGTCGGGCTTCCACTCGGTGCCACCGGACTCAGAGGTTCAGAAATCGAGATGCTCAACCTGATCGGGCATGACGCGGACAATTGGTTGGCGCTGGCAAGCGATCCCGGCGCGCACCTTCATCTTTACGGAAAGCATGAGGCACGGCCGGGCCGCAAAATGGGGCATATCACCCGAATCGTTTAGGACTGGCGCGTTCCAGACAAAGGCATCGAGCCAAACATGCCAGCTTTCACGCTCCCGCTGATCGCATCGCCATCAACGGTTGCGGTACCTTCGAGCGTCATTGGCATTGGAACGGTCATGTTCATTTTCCAGGTCAAAGTATTGCCTTCGACCTTTCCGTCATAAACATCGAGCGAGCCTTGTGCACCGGCATTTGTTCCCGTCCAGCTATCGCCATCAACATTCACTGTCAGGACCGATTTCTGGTCTCCCATCGGGGTCTTGGTCACGCATTCATAAGAACCTGCAACGGACATCATAATCTCCTTCTTTGCCGCACCGTCTCAATTCGTTGCGGGCATCTTCATCTCTTCAACTGGCAGGCCGAGGCCGTCAAGCTGTGAACGCACCTTCTTCGCATCTCCAACAACAATCCAAATGAACGATTTTGGATCGATGACCTTACGGAAATCTTGATCAAGGCCATTTGCGGTCATCGCCAGATATTTTTTCGGCAGGGTTTCATAGTAATTGTCAGGTCGGCCAAGCGTGACGATTCGCTGGATGCTTCCAAGCACTGCCCCGGACGTTTCAAAGCTGCCGGGCAGTTCGCGAATGTCTCCATTGACGGTCCGTTCAAGCTCGGCCGCAGTGATCCCGCTCTTGCCCGAAAAATCGGCCAGTTGCGATTGCAATGCGCGGATCGAGTCTCCGGTACGATCGGCCTGGACCGGCGCACCGATCTTGAACGAAACCCGATTCTCCTCGGATCCCACACGACTGGATACACCATATGACCAGCCCTTGGTTTCCCGGAGGTCGGTATTGATCCGTGAGAGGAATGACCCTCCAAAAACATCGTTCGCGGCCCTCAGGCTCACAAGATCATCCCGGCCTGTCCGATTCAGAACAAGCCCCGCGGAAATAGTCGATTGCGGAGCGTTCGGGCGGTCGATCAGGACAATACGCGGACGTGGCGCAGGGATTGTTGCACTGAAGTTCTTGGCCGGCGCGACCCCGGGCGGCGCTTTCCAATCCCCAAAACTCTTTTCGAGAAGCGGCATCAACGCCCCTAGCGTCGTATCGCCAACGACGTAGATTTTCGCCATGTCCGGGCGCAGCCAGCGATCATGGAAAGCGGAAAGCGCGGCCGGACTCAGAGCCTTAACCACCGCCGCATCACCCGTTCCACTGCTTGGGACTGCATAAGGATGATCCATGCCCCAAAGCAGCGCCGGAAGCGCTCGCGATGCGATCGCGCCCGGATCCTTCAATTCGGATGCAATACTCGCGAGCTGCTGCGCGCGAACCCGCTCCACTTCACCCGGCGCGAAGGCCGGGTTCCGGACGAGGTCGGCCAGAAGGTCAAGCGAAAGGCCCAAATTGGCCGTCAAGGCAGAAATCCCAACATTGGTGCGATCCAGACTGGCGCCTGACGAGATGCTTGCCCCCAGCCGCTCGCCTTCTTCAGCTAGCTGGCGGGAATTGCGCGTCTTGGTGCCCTCACGCATGACCCGAAGCATCAACGACTGGATACCCAGGGCATCTTTTGGATCGGCAGCGTATCCCGCATCGAATGAAACGCTGACCTGTACCGTTGGCACAGCGGCACGACGTGCAAAATAGACTTCCATGCCATTGCCCAGCTTGGCTCGTTCGATTTGGGGAAACGTCAGTCCGGTAAAAGACCCGACTGGCGGTAGCTTCGATGGATCAAACGCTGCCACCTCTTCTGGTGCGGCCGGTGGTTCAACTTTTGTTGCTTCTTCATAGGCAACACGTTCTCCGGGCTCGACGGTCAGGGCATAGACAGGACGTGACAGCCACTTCTGCATAGCCATCCGAACGCGCGCGGGCGTGGCGCGCGCAAATTGTGTCATTTCCTTTCGATAATAATCGGGATCATTCGAATAGAGTGCGCCTTCTGCAAGAGCGACTGCTTTGCCGCCGAAACCACCAACCGATTCCAGACCGGCAATCTTGCCGGAGACCGCACGCATCGCCACGCGCTGCACTTCATCGGAATTGGGGCCCTTCGCCATGAGCTCGGCCACCAGTTCATCCAGGCGTTTGTTCACAGCCGCAACATCCGCGCCGGGACGGACGTCGGCGCTGATTTCCGCAATGCTCATCTGGGCAAAGGTCTGGATGCTCGCCGACACGGCGACAGCAAGCTTTTCATCGCGCACAAGTGCATTGTCGAGCCGCGAGCTTGAAAGCCCGCCGAGAACCGCCATACCTACCGTAAGCGGCACAGTGTCCGGGTTGTTCAGACCTGGCACGACCCACCAGCGATATAGCCGGGTCGTCGCGACCTGATCTTTCATTGTCTCCGACTTGGCCGCCGAGAGCGTAGGGATTGCAGCATTGACAGGCGTTTGCTTCGGCCCGGCAGGAAAGCTGCCAAAGCGTTTTTCAACAAGCTCGCGCGCAGTCGGCAAGTCGACGTCGCCCGCCAGCACCAGAACGGCATTGTTTGGGCCGTAATGTTGGCGGAACCAGGCCTTCACATCGTCAAGGCTGGCCTTGTCAAGATCGGCCATCGAACCGATCGTCGAGTGCCCATACGGGTGGTCGGCAGGAAACAGGCCGGCGATCTGGGCATATTCCGTCAGACCAAAAGGTTGTGTATCGCCTTGTCGCTTCTCGTTCTGGACCACACTGCGCTGGTTATTCAGCTTGCCCTGGGTAATCCCTCCCAGGAGGCGCCCCATGCGGTCCGCCTCCATGAACAAGGCACGATCCAGTGCAGCGGTTGGCACCGTTTCAAAATAGTTGGTGCGATCGAACCAGGTTGTTCCATTCACGTCAGTCGCGCCAATCTGCTGGAGAGGCTCGAAAAAATCTCCGGGAATATTTTCCGAACCGTTGAACATCAGATGTTCAAATAAATGTGCAAATCCAGTTTTGCCTTTTGGTTCGTGCTTCGATCCGACGTTATACCAGATCGACACCGCCACGATCGGTGCCTTGCGATCCGTATGCACAATCACCCGCAATCCGTTCGTCAGCGTGAATTGCTGGTAGGGGATGTTGACAGCTTTCACGAGTTGCGAAACCGGGGCCGGCTTGGCTTGAGACAGCGCGGGAGACGCCCAAAGCGCGACAAGCGGCAACATGGCTGAAAAACCGGAACGACGAAGCATAGTGGAATCCTGACTGGGCTAATTTACGCGGTAGGAACGCTTGGCATGAAGGGCAAGGTCGCTGCTGTCAAAATGGACGGGCTTGAAGCGATGTTCGACGAACAGCTTCATTTGATCGGTATAATGCGGCGAATCCGCTCGATTTGTGGCCGATCCATAAGGCTGGATCGATCGTGAAGAAACATGGCCAGCCTTGTCCCAGTTGATCAACATGATGAAACTGTCACCGTGCTTGACCCGCATCCGTCCGTCTGGCTGCGGTTCCCAGGTGGTTGCCGCGCGCAAGGTATCCGTGCCGCCATTGGCAGGCAGATCGACCTTGCCGCGGATCATTCGCTGAACGTCGGCAAGCGGTGGGTCAATACGACCAAAGCCCGCCATCAACTTATCAACCACTTCGCGCAGCTTGGTGCGGCCATCTGGCAATTGATCGCCACGATAGGCAGCCGAGTTGGCCATATGCATCATGGCCTCGCCGATCGCATCTGCAGGCGCATTGCCGTCGCTACTCCAGTCCCATGTTGCGAGAAGCGACTGAGCTCTGGCAAGATCGGGCTCGGACTTGAGATCAAGCGCCAGCAGCTTGTCCATCCACGCCCCTGCAAAACTGTTCCGGCTATAGGCCGTATCGAATTTGATCTGGAGCAGGCGATCGGGAGTGATTTGACCTTTTTCTGCCGAAAGCAGCTCGATCGCGCGCACGATTCGGTTGGTCATGCGCTGCTCAATCCCTAGCAACGGCGAGAAATCATTTGGGTTGAGTTCTGAACCCGGGCCTGCGGCAATGAACGGTGTGTTGTTGGCATTCACAACATAGCCGCTTGCTGGATCGACAATCTTCGGCATTCGATCAAAGCCGAGCACGCCCGGCCACACATTGGCCGATGTGTCGCCTGGAACCACGCCGGTATAATCGAAACCGGGCTTGCGTGCCGGGAAAAGTGCATTGTAGACATAGGCGATCCGTCCGGTCTTGTCGGCGTAGACAAAATTGAACGACGCAATACCGCCAAGCGACATCGCCTTTGTCCATTCATCCCAGGATTGGGATTTTCCGAGCCTGTAAAACTGTTCAATGGTTTTCGTCTCATCAATACCGGAATAACGGATAGCGAAAGCGCCGGTCTTGTTAAGAATGACCGGACCTTGAACGGAACGATAGATCGTTTGGGGAATCGGAAGAGTGAACGGCCCGTATTTGACCGGCAGCCAAATTCGCTTTTTTTCCAGCGGCAACCATTTGCCATCGTAGCGATATTGCGTGCCATCCCCGTTCAGCACAAGTTTGTAGACATCAATCAGATCGGGTCCGTTGACAGTACAGGTCCAGCCAAGGTTCCGGTTGTGGCCGAACACAATGAACGGCACTCCTGGAAACAATATGCCAGCCATATCGAGTCCTTCGCCCGAGTGCATCGTGGCTTCATAAAAGGCAACTTGCCCTTCATAGGTTTGGTGCGCGTTGGAGATCAGCCAAGTCTTTCCATCGGCCATGCGCTTGGGTGAAACGGCAAATGCGTTGGACCCGTTCATCGACGGGTCCTTGCCCAATGGTGTCATGCGTGAGGCGGTTCCGCGTGTTAGCGCTTCGCCGTTCACAAGCTTGCCGATCGTATCGTCAAGCCCGAAAAAGAACGGCGAACGCAAAACAAAGCCAGTCGCAATATCCTGACCATTGACGGGAAAGAGCCGGGCAAGGCGCACTTCCTTGGGATGCCGTGCGGCAAAGTGATTCAGGCCAGCTGCATAGGCGTCAACCACCGCGCGGACATCGGCAGGAAGATTTGG
Organism: Sphingomonadales bacterium; assembly: GCA_031397145.1. Classification (GTDB taxonomy): domain Bacteria; phylum Pseudomonadota; class Alphaproteobacteria; order Sphingomonadales; family Sphingomonadaceae; genus Aquisediminimonas. Next base: position 6,140 of record JANNLW010000466.1, read on the forward strand.
GTAGTCCCGTTCAGCCGTCGCGCGGGCATTCAGCAAATGCCCGACATAGTCTATTTTTGCCCCGTCTTTGCCTGCCAGTGCGCCATATCGCCCGCGGGTCATCGCCATTACTTCTTCAAGGGTCGTGAAATCATCCTCGGCATGGGCATAGGCCAGTCCATAGGCAGTGTCGGCATCGGTCTTTCCAAAGATGTGCGGCACCCCAAACTCGTCACGCACTATCCGCGTATCGTACCGATGCTCAGGCGGCGGAGCATATTGCTTGGCGGAGAACGGTTCCCAGAACAGTGACACAACCACAAGCAGGGCGATCAAGCCCAACAGTCCCTTGCCGATACGCCGCATTCAACTCTCCCGAATTTTGATCGGGGGGAGATCAGCCGAACCGTCGTCAAATGCAAGTGGTTAGCGTCAGACCTGCTTCTTACGCACCGACCAGACGAAGCTATCATACCAGAAATGGAGCAGCGAACAGGCAACAAAAGGGGCCATCAGCCATTTGATATCTGCCTTGGCCGTCAACTGATACAGCACGCCAACGACCGTGCAGGCCGCACAAAAGGCCAGAAACGTTATTCTCGGGGACTTGCTTCCCAATTTTGTCATGCGCTGGCCTTCCTTGAGCCAGACCAGTGCAAAATATTGAACCGCATGATAGATGTTGATTGATGCAAGGGCGATCAATGGCGATGAGAAGCCCCAGGCGACCAGTGAAACAAGCCCGGTCGATCCAACCAGCGCAACCTTGTGAGCCGGCAAATGATAGCCATTGGCGATCGCCTTGCGGTATTCCAGAAACGTCCAACCGATTGTCACAACCCAGCCTGCGATCGCAATCCCGCTGATTAACGACAAATGCCCTGAAAATAGACCGGGAAGGCGCGCCAGCGATACCAGCCCAATCCCGCCAAGTCGGTCGAATGCGTGAAGATGGGTCATCAGCGAAGCACCTGCAGCAAGCGGCCCCACGTAAAGGACCCAGTTCAGCCGCAAGTCCGTTTTTCGCAATGTCTCGGCGTCGTTGCCAGCCTTCATGTCGTAAATCCGCGAAAGGCCGAAGTTCTGCATTGCGCTATGATGAATGTCCCAAAAAATTGCGAGAGCGCCACCAATTGCCAGCAATGCCGGCGACGAAAAAAGGCCAATCAGCAAGAGTATCGGTACGAGGGTCAGTTTCAAACGGTTCGCCTTGAATACCTCTGGGTTGAGGTATGCGCGTGGAACTACCGCCACGAGATGTGCATATGTCAACACGGCTGAAAACACGACCAACCACACAGCCATGGACATTGAGGCCGCCTCTGAAAGCGTGATTGCAGCCCGAAGCCAAAGCTGGACAAAAAGGAGTGCGATAAGCGGTGCGCCCCAGAACAGCAGGGCGTCAAACCGAGGGCCACCGATTGCGAAACGCGGATCGGAAAGTCCGGAAAGACTGCCGACGGAGAGCGCGGGCTCAATTGCCTCAACCGGACGGGTCGCCATCGTCAGTGCTTTCGAAAAAGGTCTTGAGCAGCTTCTATCGCCTCGTGGTTAACAGCGCGTTTCGAGACAGGAGGAAATTGTGGCGGCCTCTTGTGTTGCAATTCAGCAACACTACATTGGCTGACAAAGGAGCCCGCCAAACTCATGAACCTCGAAAAATTCACTGATCGTGCCAAGGGTTTTCTGCAATCGGCGCAGACTGTCGCCATACGCATGAACCACCAGCGCATTTCGCCCGAGCATCTGCTCAAGGCGTTGCTTGAAGATGAGCAGGGCATGGCTGCCGGTCTCATCAATGCGGCGGGAGGCGAAGCCAAAGTGGCCGTGCGCGAAACCGATGCCGCACTTGCCAAAGTACCTGCCGTTTCAGGCAGCGGTGCACAGCAGACACCGGGACTCGACAATGATGCGATCCGTGTGCTCGATCAGGCCGAACAGGTCGCCCAGAAGGCTGACGACAGCTATGTCACTGTTGAGCGGCTCCTGCTCGCGCTGACCCTCGCCACCACTACGACGGCGGGCAAGGCACTGGCCGTGGCAGGCGTAAAAGCGGAAGCGCTCAACGCTGCTATCAACGAACTTCGTGGCGGGCGCACTGCAGACACGGCCTCAGCGGAAGACCGCTATGACGCGCTCAAGAAATTCGCTCGCGACCTGACCCAAGCGGCGCGTGACGGCAAACTTGACCCGGTGATCGGTCGCGATGAGGAGATTCGACGAACGATCCAGATTCTTGCCCGGCGCACCAAGAACAACCCCGTTTTGATCGGTGAACCCGGGGTCGGCAAGACGGCGATTGCCGAAGGGCTGGCGTTGCGGATTGCCAATGGCGATGTGCCCGACGGCCTGAAGGATCGCGCCCTGATGGCGCTCGACATGGGATCGTTGATCGCAGGCGCCAAATATCGCGGCGAATTTGAAGAACGATTGAAGGGCGTGCTCGATGAAGTGCGCGGCGCCGAAGGGCAGATCGTCCTCTTCATCGACGAAATGCATACGCTGATCGGCGCGGGCAAATCCGAGGGCGCCATGGATGCGTCGAACCTGTTGAAGCCCGCACTTGCGCGCGGCGAGCTCCATTGCATCGGGGCGACAACGCTCGACGAGTATCGCAAACATGTCGAAAAGGATCCGGCGCTCCAGCGCCGCTTCCAGCCGGTTTTCATCGGCGAACCCACAGTCGAGGATTCGATCTCGATCCTGCGGGGTCTGAAGGAAAAATATGAGCTGCATCACGGCGTGCGGATCACGGACGGCGCACTCGTTGCTGCGGCCACTCTTTCCCACCGCTATATTTCTGACCGGTTCCTGCCTGACAAAGCCATCGACCTGATGGACGAGGCCGCCTCGCGCCTGCGTATGGAAGTCGAGTCCAAGCCCGAGGCCATTGAAACGCTCGATCGCAAGATCATCCAGTTGAAGATCGAATCGCTGGCCTTGGGCAAGGAGACCGACACGGCCTCAAAGGATCGGTTGGCCAATTTGCAGACCGAACTGGCTAATCTCGAGGAACAGTCAGCTGCCCTCACGACCCGCTGGCAAGCCGAGAAGGACAAGATCCATTCGGAAGCCAAGGTCAAGGAGCAGCTTGACGCCGCACGCCTCCAGCTTGAACAGGCGCAGCGCGGTGGCGATCTCGCCAAGGCGGGGGAGCTGCAATATGGCATGATCCCCACACTCGAGAAGCAATTGGCCGAGGCCGAAACCGCGGCTGAAGGTGCCATGCTGCGTGAAGAAGTCACTGCCGATGATATCGCATCGGTCGTCGCGAAATGGACCGGCATCCCGATGGAACGGATGCTGACCGGCGAACGCGAAAAGCTGCTCCAGATGGAAGAGACGATTGGCAAGCGCGTGATCGGTCAGGCCGATGCCGTGAAGGCCGTATCAACCGCCGTGCGCCGTGCGCGCGCCGGGTTGCAAGACCCCAACCGCCCGCTGGGCAGTTTCCTTTTCCTCGGGCCAACGGGCGTCGGCAAGACCGAGCTGACCAAGGCGCTGGCCGGATTCCTGTTCGATGACGATGCGGCGATGGTCAGGATCGACATGAGCGAGTTCATGGAAAAGCATTCGGTCGCGCGGCTGATCGGCGCACCTCCCGGCTATGTCGGTTACGAGGAAGGCGGCGTGCTGACCGAAGCCGTGCGGCGCCGGCCCTATCAGGTCGTGCTGTTCGATGAGGTCGAGAAGGCGCACTCCGATGTCTTCAACGTGTTGTTGCAAGTGCTCGACGATGGCCGCCTGACCGATGGACAGGGCCGCACGGTCGATTTCACCAACACACTGATCATCCTGACATCGAACCTCGGCAGCCAGTTCATCGCCTCACTGAGCGAGGGCGAGGATGTGGAAAGCGTCGAACCGCAGGTGATGGACGTTGTGCGCGCGCATTTCCGGCCCGAATTCCTCAACCGCCTCGATGAGATCATCCTCTTCCACCGCCTCGGCCAGGATCATATGGGCCCGATTGTCGATATTCAGGTGGCGCGTGTCGGCAAACTGCTGGCAGACCGCAAGGTCACGCTCGACCTGACCGATGCCGCGCGGGCG
>JANNLW010000482.1:0-5319 GCA_031397145.1 Sphingomonadales bacterium
GCGCGCACGAGGTCCTGGGAGACTTCCTCCTCGTGGCCCTGCACGCCGGCTCGCACCATGTGTCCCGTCCCCCTTCCTCCCAAGGGCGCATCCGTGTGCCTGCGTGATTCGTTTCGCATGCGAGGTAGTGGAGGGATGCGCCTGAAAAGAGACGGACAGGATTCGTCCTTACATCTCCCCTCGCGCCCGCCGCAGCGCAAACCATTTTCCGACATTTGCATTATGCTGCTCGAGCGTGTCTGCAAACACATGCCCCCCGGTACCATCGGCAACGAAGTAAAGCGCGCGGGTCGGCGCCGGATTCAGGACGGCTTCGATCGACGCCTTGCCGGGATTGGCGATTGGCCCGATTGGCAGGCCGGTCTTGGCATAGGTGTTATAGCCATTGTCTGCTGCAAGTTCCGATTTGAGGATGCGTCGCCCCAGCGGTCGACCCTGCGTCACTGGATAGATCACCGTCGGATCAGCCTGGAGCTTCATGCCCAGCCGCACGCGGTTCGAATAGACACCTGCAACAATCCGCCGCTCGCTCGCCTTGGCGGTTTCCTTTTCGACAATCGCCGCGAGGATGACAGCCTCGAAAGGGTTGCGCGCGACGGTTGTCGGCTTGCGATCGGCCCATGCTTTGGCCAGCGTTTTGGTCATCGCGATCTGCATGCGCCTGAGGACAGCGCTCCGTTTTTCGCCGCGCGTGTAGGAATAGGAATCGGGCAGGATCGACCCTTCGGCAGGAACCGCTACTGCGCCCGTCAGATACTGAGCAGCCATCAACCGGTCATGCACGAGAACACTCGGCATGCCTTCGGGAATGAGGACGAAGCGCTGCTTGGTCCGACCCGACTGGAGCAAGGCAAGCACATCGCCGTTGCCCATACCCCTCTTGATTTCATACTCGCCGGGCTTGATCGATTCGGACGAACCAAAAATCTTGGCGTAACGCAGGAACGACGATGCAGAATCGATCGCCTCTTCGCTTTCCAGCGCTTGTGCCGCTGCCTTCAGGCTCGAACCGGGCGCCACAACGACCGTCACATCCCGATCCGCCCCGCCGGAACAGGCGGCAAGCAGCAGCGCGGCCAGCAGTGCCAGCCATAGGCGCATCAGAGCGCCCGCATCACCAGGCTGGCATTGGTCCCGCCGAAACCGAAGCTATTGTTGAGAACGGCCTTCACCGAACGCTTCTTCGCCACATGCGGGACAAGGTCGACGCCGATGCAGCTCTCGCTCGGATTGTCGAGGTTGAGGGTCGGCGGGACGATCTGGTCGCGCATTGCGAGGATGCAGAAAATGCTCTCGACCGCGCCAGCGCCGCCAAGCAAATGGCCAATCGCCGATTTGGTCGAAGACATCGACATGGTCTTGAGGTGATCGCCAAACAGGCGTCGCACCGCTCCAAGTTCAAGCTCGTCACCCATTGGCGTCGAGGTGCCGTGGGCGTTGATGTAATCAATCTCTGAAAGTGCGAGGCCTGACTTTCTTACAGCCATCTCCATCGAGCGGAATGCGCCCGAACCTTCGGGATGTGGTGCCGTGACATGATAGGCATCGCCCGACAGGCCATAACCAATCACTTCGGCATAGATTTTGGCACCGCGTGCTTTTGCCCGCTCATACTCCTCGAGCACGACGACGCCCGCACCTTCGCCCATCACGAATCCATCACGGGCCTGGTCATAAGGACGCGAAGCTTTTTCGGGGGTGTCATTGAACGCCGTCGATAGAGCGCGTGCCTGCGCGAAGCCCGCAATGCCGATCGGGCAGATGGTTGCTTCGGCACCGCCTGCAAGCATCACATCGGCATCGTCCATCGCGATCATGCGCGCGGCATCGCCGATCGAGTGGGCTCCGGTCGAACAGGCCGTCACAACCGCGTGGTTCGGGCCCATCAGTCCGTATTTGATGCTGACTTGGCCGGAAATGAGATTGATCAGACGGCCGTGCACAAAGTGCGGCGAAACACGACCCGGGCCCTTTTCGGCAAGAACCAGCGATTCCTTTTCGATCCCTGGCAGCCCGCCAATCCCCGAGCCAATCGAGCAGCCCGCACGAAACCGCTCGGTCTCGGTCATTTCAAGGAGGCCCGCATCCTCGATCGCCTGTCCGGCTGCATCGATACCGTAGATAATGAAAGGGTCGACCTGCCGCTGAACCTTGTGATCGACGCGTTTGTCGGGATCAAAGCCCCAGGGATGATCCTTCGGCTTCACTTCGCATGCGATCAGGCATTTCTGGTCAGACGCATCGAAATGGGTGATGCGGCCTGCGCCGGATTTGCCGGCGATAAGGTTGGCCCATGTGGTTTCCACATCGCTTCCCAAAGGTGTAACCAGCCCCAACCCGGTGACGACAACTCGGCGCATTGCATTTCCTTCAAATGAAAACGGCCCCCCGTTACCTCAACGGAGAGCCGTTTTACGAATTCACCGGCTCCCGCATCGGGCTCCGAAGTGGCCCAATCAGCCCTTGTTCGCGTCAATATAGGCTATCGCATCGTTGACCGTTGCGATCTTCTCGGCAGCATCGTCCGGAATCTCGACACCGAATTCCTCTTCGAACGCCATGACGAGTTCGACAATATCAAGGCTGTCTGCGCCGAGATCATCGATGAAGCTGGCTTCCTCGGTCACTTTCTCGGCTTCGACACCGAGATGTTCGACAACGATTTTCTTTACGCGATCGGCTGTCTCGCTCATGGATGGTCCTTCTCGTTCATGTGTGAGCAATATTTGCACTCGCCCTAAAGCGGGTGCGGCAGACTGGCAAGCCCCCCGATCAAGAGAGCATTGCCATGCCACCATTCACGTGAATCGTCTGTCCAGTTACATAGGCTGCCTCGCGCGACGAAAGATAGGCAACCGCAGCGCCGATATCCTGCCCGTCGCCAAGCCGTCCTGCTGGAATCCGGGCGGTCAGCGCTTCTTTTTGCGCGTCGGGCAATCCGTCAGTCATCGGCGACGTGATGAATCCCGGCGCGACGCAATTCACCGTGATATTCCGGCTCGCCAGTTCCTGTGCCAACGCCTTCGACATCGCGGTCAGACCGCCTTTGGACGCGGCATAATTGGCCTGGCCAGGATTGCCCGTGGCACCGACGACGCTCGTGATCGTGATCACGCGACCGAAGCGCGCCTTCATCATCGGCTTGCACGCCGCACGGATAAGGCGGAACGCCGCTTCGAGATTGACACGGATCACGGTGTCCCATTCTTCGTCCTTCATTCGCATCGCTAAATTGTCCCGCGTCAAACCGGCGTTGTTGACGAGGATATCGAGTTGCCCGAGTGCCTCGACCGCGCGCGGAACAAGCCCGTCGACCGCTGCTCCATCCGCGAGATCGCACGGCAGGATGACGCAATCGCCGCCAATTTCCGCAGCGACGGACTGGAGCGCCTCAACCCGGGTTCCAGAGAGCGCGACCCGTGCGCCCTGACCGGCCAGTGCCTTGGCAATCGCGGAACCAATCCCGCCCGAAGCGCCAGTCACCAACGCCGTCATTCCAGTAAGATCGAACATTCTAGAGATCCTTCACCAAGGCTTCGATATCGTCCATCGTCATGATGCTGGCTGTCGTCGCATCGGGGGCAGACCGCTTGACCATTGGTCCAAGCAGCTTGCCACCGAATTCCACAAAGTCATACACCCCCGCCGCGAACATCGCGATCACGCTTTCGCGCCAGCGGACGCGACCGGTGACCTGTTCCACCAACAATTTCTTGATCGTGTCCGTATCCGCGACCGGTGCCGCGGTGACATTGGCATAGACCGGCGCCAGAGGCGCCTGCAGCGCGGCTCCGGCCAATTCCTCGGCCCTCGCATCCGCTGCAGGCTGCATAAGCGGGCAATGGAACGGCGCAGAAACCGGCAAGAGAATACCGCGCTTGATTCCGTGGTCCTTGACCAGTTCGATCGCCCTCTCGATTGCGCCCCTGTGACCCGAAATGACCACCTGCGACGGATCATTGTCGTTGGCGACAGTGCACACCTCTCCCTGAGCCGCTGCATCGGCCAAAGCCTGCGCCTTTTCGATGTCGGCCCCAAGTAGCGCCGCCATTGCGCCGACGCCTACTGGAACGGCGGCCTGCATCGCTTGCCCGCGCAATTTCAAAAGTCGGGCAGTCACCGTCACCGACAAGGCGCCGCTTGCGCACAGTGCGGAATATTCACCCAGGCTATGTCCCGCGACGAAATTCACCTTTTCCGGCAGACGAATGCCACCTTCCCTCTCCAGCACACGCAAAGTGGCAATAGCGTTGGCCATGATCGCCGGTTGTGCATTTTCCGTGAGGGTCAGTTGATCCTCTGGTCCTTCGGTCATGATCCGGAAGAGATTCTGGCCCAGAGCCTCATCGACCTCCTGGAACACTTCAAGCGCAGCCGGACTCGCATCGGCAATCGCCTTGCCCATTCCGACAGACTGGCTGCCTTGCCCCGGAAATATAAATGCGCGCATTATCGCTCCCCAATCGTTTTCGGCCTCCGACTAGAAACCACAACGGTTTCGCGCAAGCCCGCGGCTCAATCAGGGAGACTGTCCGAAACGTAAAAAAGCCAGCGTGGAGAATTCACCACGCTGGCTTCATATCAGGCGACTCCCGGCGATTGGCCGAGAGCATCAGTTCAGAAATCAGACGAAGCTGAGCTTTGTTACAGCGCGACGACTGCGTGCGCGCAGCGACATACCGGCAATACCGAAGCCCAGCATCAGCATGGCCCAAGTCGTTGGCTCGGGCACCGAGGAAATGGAAATGTTGTCAAATTCAAAGGCATTGCTGGTCGATTTGAAACGCAATCCGCCGATATTGGTCTGATCGGCACCCGAAATCCCCAGGGTTACGATCGGGTTGGTGAACGGACTGGTCTGGTTGCCATTGGCGAGCGCTGTGACATTCGCGCCGACAAATGACGCGAGTACGCCACCCGTGCGATTGAGCAGTTCAAGCGTGTTATATGTATCGACCGAACCCCAGAGCAGAGAAATACTGCTGATATTGGCGAAGGAAGACAGATCAAGCGTGGCAGGTGAGCCATCCGTTGGACCGACCGTTCCATATTTCCCGGTGCTTCCAAGAGGCTGCGCGCGAACGCCACCGAGCGACCCTGTCGTGATCAGTCCACCTGTCATCGGGGTCGGTGTATCAAAATTGTAAGTTGGCGCTGGTCCGGAATATACGGCGCCGCCGGGAACAAAACCGAGCGTAACGGCAGCAGCTGCGGGGGTTGTTGCGGCGGTCGCAACGGCCAGTGCGGCAAATATGGCTGATTTATAATTCATCTACACTACTCCATTTACAGGCCAACAAAGTGGCAACGTCCCAAAAC
>JANNLW010000016.1:0-5338 GCA_031397145.1 Sphingomonadales bacterium
GTATATTGCCGTGTTCCAGTCGGGATGAAAGCCGAGGCGGGGGTCTTCATGTTCGTAAAGCGCCGTGCCATCAAATAGAGCGAGACCATGTTCATCAGTTGGGAAATGCGCCGGCACCCAGTCGATCAGCACCGAAATTCCCGCGCGGTGCGCCCCGTCGACGAAACGAGCGAATCCGTCCGGCCCGCCGAACCGTGCAGACGGGGCGTACAGACCGATGGTCTGATAACCCCAACTCGGGTCATAGGGATGCTCGCTCAGCGGTAAAAACTCGATATGAGTAAAGCCCATTTCCACAACGTAGGGGATGAGCGTTTCGGCCATCGCGTCCCACGTCTGAAACCAGTCGTTTTCATCGCGCCTCCACGAACCCGGATGGACTTCGTATATCGTCATGGGCTCACGTCGGGCGTCGGCGTTGGCCCAATGCGCGCGGTGCTCAGCGTCGCCCCATTCCGGCTTGCCGGGATCGGCTGTGAGCGAGGCCGTGGCCGGGCGAAGTTCCGAAGCAAAGGCGTAAGGGTCAGCCTTCAATGGCAATACGATGCCGTCGGCGCCGACGATGCGATACTTGTAGGCTCGGCCTGCGCCTATCTCGGGAATGAAGATCTCCCACACGCCAATGTCAGCGCGGCGGCGCATCTGATGGCGACGGTGGTCCCAGTCGTTGAAATCTCCCACCAGACTAACCTGCCGGGCATTTGGCGCCCAAACCGCAAAATGAACCCCACTTGCGCCTTGATGCTCGATCAAGTGAGCGCCCAACTTGTCGAACAGCCGCAAATGCGTGCCCTCGGCGATCAGGAAATCGTCAGTCGGCCCGAGCACCGGGCCAAAGCTGTAGGCATCGGTGAGCCACCATTCGTGCGTGCCGGATTTGCAGCGATACTTGACAGGCTGACGACCACCCTTGATTTTCCCCTCAAACAGCCCGCGCGGATCGACGCGCTTGAGCTTACCAAGCTTGTGGCCGGAAAGGTCATGCGCTTCCGCCACTTCCGCCCCTGGCAGCACAGCACGTGCGAATGTCCCGCCCGGCCCCTCGTGCACACCGAGCAGCGAGAACGGATCCGCATGGGTCCCGTTCAGCAGTTCTGCGATTGCCTCTCCCGGTGGCTTCACAATACTCCCCAAATCTCCCTGGCGTATTCGCCTATGGTTCGGTCGGACGAGAACCAGCCGACATTGGCAATGTTGTGGAGCGCGCTTTTTCGCCAGCCCCGCTGGTCGAGCCAGCGCCGATCGACCTCGCGCTGCGTTGCTGCATAGCTATCGAAGTCGGCAGCGAGCATGAACCAGTCGCTATCATACAGCCCATCCATCAATCCAGTGTATCGATGCGAATCGTCAGGCGAAAATACGCCAGAGGAAATCGCCTCAATAGCTTGAAGTAACTCGCGCGAGCCTTCTATCAATTCGCGCGGATTGTAGCCGTTGGCGCGCTTGTACTCGACTTCATCGGCGGTGAGTCCAAAGATCAGGATATTTTCGTCACCGACGCGATCCTTGATCTCTATATTGGCCCCATCGAGTGTGCCGATTGTCAGGGCCCCATTGAGCGCAAACTTCATATTTCCGGTGCCCGAGGCCTCCATGCCAGCGGTCGAAATCTGTTCCGACAAATCTGCAGCGGGGATAATCCGTTCTGCCAAACTGACATTGTAATTCGGAACGAACACCATTTTGAGCAATCCACCGACTGAAGGATCGGCATTGACCCGTCGCGCGATATCGTTCGCCAGTTTGATGATAAGCTTGGCATTGTGATAGCTCGACGCAGCCTTGCCGCCGAAAATCTTAACGCGCGGCACCCAGTCGCGCTCCGGATGGCTTCGAATCTGATCGTACAGCGCGACTGTCTCGACCAGATTGAGCAGCTGACGCTTATACTCATGGATGCGCTTGATCTGCACATCGAATAGCGCATCTGGATTGAGGCGGATCCCGACAATATCCCTGATATGGTTGGTCAGTGCGACTTTGTTGGCGCGCTTCACTTCGGCAATTCTCTCGCCCAGTGCTATGTCGCCCGCCAGCTTGTCTAGCGCCACCAGTTCTTCCGCGTCGTCGAGGAACTTGTCGCCGATCGCATCGCGCAGGGCCGCAGTCAGGCTGGGGTTGCATTGTTGCAGCCAACGGCGCGGCGTGACGCCATTGGTTTTGTTGTTGATCTTTTCGGGATAAAGCTTGTGCAGGTTTGAAAATACCGTGGTCTTCATCAGTTCGGTATGCAACGCAGCCACGCCGTTGACGCTGTGCGCGCCGGCAAAAGCGAGATTGGCCATCCGCACCCGCCGATCACCGTCCTCGTCGATCAGGGAGATGGCGGAGACTTCAACCTCATCCATGCCGCGCTTGCGGGCATCGCGCAGCACACGAGAATTGATCGCATAGATTAACTGCATGTGGCGCGGCAAAAGTCGCTCGAACAGCGGCAGCGGCCAGCTTTCCAAAGCTTCGGGCAGCAGGGTGTGATTGGTATACCCCACGGTCCGTCGCGTAATGTCCCATGCCTCGTCAAATTCGAACCCATGGACATCGACCAGCAATCGCAAGATCTCGCACACCGCCACCGCAGGATGGGTATCGTTGAGTTGGATCGCCGCCTTGTCGGGCAGCGTTCGGATATCGCCGTGGTGCTGAATGTGACGACGAACTATGTCCTGGATTGAGGCCGAGGTGAAGAAATACTCCTGACGCAGCCGCAATTCCTGACCCGCCGGACTTGAATCCGCCGGGTAAAGCACCCTCACCAAACTGTCCGCGCGTACCTGATCAGCGAGCGCGCCTATGTGGTCGCCTGCATTGAACGCATCGAGCCGGATCGGGTCGAGCGCGTTTGCGGTCCACAGCCGCAGCGTGTTAACCCGTTTGCCACGCCAGCCGACCACTGGCGTATCGACCGCCGTCGCTTCGACTTGTTCAGCCGGGCGCCATTCTGCGCTTGTCCCTTTGGTTAAAACTTCTCCGCCAAAGCCAATTCGATAGCAACTCTCGCGACGCTCGAACTCCCACGGGTTTCCGTGTGCCAGCCAGGTTTCCGGTAGCTCGACCTGCCATCCATCGTCTATTCGCTGGCGGAACATGCCGTTTACATAGCGGATTCCATAGCCGTAGGCGGGGATTTCAAGACTAGCGAGGCTCTCCATGAAGCAGGCCGCCAACCGCCCGAGCCCACCGTTGCCTAGCGCTGCATCGGGTTCGAGTTCTTCTAGCGCGGCCAAGTCAAGCCCGTGGCTGCGAAGCGCCTGCTCCATCTCGCCAGTCACGCCAAGGTTGGCCAAGGCGTCTCGAAACAGCCGCCCGATCAGGAATTCAAGGCTGAGATAATAGACCCTCTTGCCGTTGGCTTCATAGGTTCGACGGGTCGATTCCATCCATTTGTCGATCACCTCGTCACGAAGAGCAAGTACAGCAGCATTGAACCAGTCATGTGGTTTGGCAGCGCGCTCGTCTTTGCCAACACGATGGTGCAGAGCATCGAGTATCCGCGCTTCAAGCAATTCCGATTTGGATTTTAGATTGACCGACATGAAGCTGGCATTCCTTAATAAGAAGGAGGGCGCGAACTGTTCCTGGACAGCCCTGCACAGTGCAATTCAGTCATAATCCCCTAAGCTTCATACTATGCCTTGCAAGTGCTTAGCAGCACGCTTCCAACCTCAGACCCCATTTCTAGGGTAGTTTTTGAGAACGTTATCAAAGCCGTTTTTGCATCTCTTGCCTCAATATGCAAGGGGCTAGGTCAAGCTGCGTTATGCGGCGGAATTCGTCCCGGCAATCGGGATCATTCGCGTTGGGGCCGATACAGAATTGACGATGGTCAAAGTCTCACCTTCGCTGCTGCACGATCTGGCAGAGGCAGTGGGAGTTGCTCGCCACTGGCGAGACGTCAGCGGACGAGAACTGGACGTCGCGGACGACACTCTTACCGCTATCCTGCTTGCTTTGGGGCATGAGACAAGCAGCAATCGTAAGATCAAGGACAGCCTTGCCGAAATTGCTGCCGGACAGCGTCGCTTGCCGCCGATGCTGGTCACCGAAGTCGGTTTGGCAACTCCGATCTGCACCCAAGCAACCAGCGCGGAAGTGACGGGTGAAGATGGTATCAGCAGACGTGTTATGATTGATGGCGGGATATTGGCACCGATCGTCTATCCAGGATATTATGATCTTTCGCTTGATGGTCAGATGCTCAAGCTTGCGGTCGCTCCCCGACAATGCCCGTTTCCCAATTCGCAGGGGCAGCGAATGTGGGGGACGGCCGTTCAGATTCCGAGTCTACGCGGCACTGCGCCTCGCGCCTTTGGCGGCTTTGGTGAACTTGCCGCATCGGCACAGGTGCTCGGCCAAGCAGGCTGCGATGCCTTGGCGATCAATCCAGTTCATGCGCTATTTCCAGGATTTGGCGGCGACTACAGTCCCTATTCGCCCTCCAGTCGAACGTTTTTGAATTCCGCCATGGGTGATCCAGCCCTGCTTGGCCTCCCGGCCTTGCCCGAGGGCAAGGCTAACGCATTCATCGATTGGCCGACGGCGCTACCCAAGCGGCTCATGGAATTGCGCCAAATCTATGCGGCTCTTGATGCCGCGCGCCTGGCGCAGATCAGACAGGCCAACAAGGCCGAGGGCCCGGCATTGCGCCGACATGCAGCCTTTGACGCGCTGGACTGCCACTTCCGACCCAAAGGTGCAAAAGGCTGGAGGGATTGGCCCTCCGCCTTCCACGATGCGGACGGTTCCGCGGTAACCTTGTTTGCCCGGGAACATCGAGATGAGATCGATTTTCACCTGTTCGCGCAATGGCTTGCCCGCGAAGGGCTCGGCGCAGCTCAGCTCAAGTCCCGCGAAGCGGGCATGGCCATTGGCCTGATTACCGATCTCGCCGTGGGGGTGCATGCAGGTGGCAGTGACGCCTGGGCCTTGTCAGACACGATGCTGCGAGGGTTGACGATCGGAGCCCCGCCCGATCCGCTCGGGCCGCTCGGGCAGAATTGGTCAATCACAGGATTTTCTCCGGCGGGCCTTCGCGATAGCGCCTATCAACCATGGATCGCGATGCTGCGATCTGCGCTGCGTTCGGCCGGTGGCTTGCGGATTGACCATGCCTTTGGCCTGGCACGGCTTTGGGTCATTCCGGAGGGCGGCAATTCTTCGCAAGGGAGCTATCTGGATTATCCGTTTCTGGATCTTGCGCGATTGGTTACGCTCGAAGCGCACCGGGCCTCTGCGCTGATTATCGCCGAGAATCTTGGCACCAGTCCAGCCGGTTTCACCGAAGTTGTTTCCGCGCGCAACATGCTCGGCATGCTTGTGCTCTGGTTTGAGCGGGCACCCG
>JANNLW010000054.1:0-3392 GCA_031397145.1 Sphingomonadales bacterium
TCTACAAAGGGACCTTTCCAGACGGAACGGGCCATGACTACCTCTTCTTCTTCGCGTGACGTGACCGGATGATCATCTTGTCAGTCGATTTGTTGGAACGGGTACGGGCACCCTTGGTTGGCTTGCCCCAGGGAGTGACGGGATGACGGCCACCCGAAGTTCGGCCTTCACCACCGCCATGCGGGTGATCGACCGGGTTCTTCGCCACACCGCGTGTAAGCGGACGGATGCCCTTCCAGCGGTTGCGACCGGCCTTCGCCAGATTGGTGTTGCCATTGTCGGGGTTCGACACGGCACCGACAGTCGCCATGCAATCCGAACGAATGTAGCGCTGCTCACCCGAGTTCAGGCGAACAATGACCATGCCGCGATCACGACCGACGACCTGCACATAGGTACCCGCCGAGCGCGCAATCTGGCCACCCTTGCCTGGCTTCATCTCCACATTGTGGACGATGGTGCCAACCGGCATCTGGCCAAGTTCCATGGCATTGCCCGGCTTCACGTCGGTCTTTTTGCCAGCGACAACCTTGTCGCCTGGCGCAAGCCGCTGCGGCGCGAGGATATAGGCCAGTTCCTCGTCCGGATATTTCACCAGTGCGATGAAGGCCGTGCGATTGGGATCATATTCCAGCCGTTCGACCGTGGCTTCCACATCCCATTTGCGACGCTTGAAGTCGATGATCCGGTAACGCTGCTTGTGGCCACCGGCGATGCCGCGCGAGGTGACATGGCCCTTGTTGTTGCGACCGCCAGTCTTGCGCTTGCCTTCAGTCAACGCCTTGACGGGCTTGCCCTTGTGGAGCGCCGAGCGATCCACAAGAATCAGGCCACGGCGTGCCGGGCTGGTCGGATTGTAATGTTTCAGTGCCATGGCGCCTAAATCCCCGTGGTCACATCGATCGACTGGCCTTCAGCCAGACGAACGATCGCTTTCTTGAAGTCGGACCGCGTGTAGGGCGTGCCCTTCCACTTCTTGGTCTTGCCCTTTTGGACGAGCGTGTTGACGGTCAGCACCTTCACACTGAACAAGGCTTCCACAGCCGCCTTGATCTGCGGCTTGGTCGCGTCGTTGGCTACACGGAACACGACCGCATTGTGCTCACTGGCCGTCGTTGCCTTTTCGGTGATGTGCGGACCGCGCACCACATCATAATGGCGAATGTCAACCGCCGTTGCTGTTTGCTTCTTAGCCATTGAACCGTGCCTCCAGCTTTTCGACCGCTGCACGGGTCAGGACCAAAGTTTCATGCTTCAATATGTCATAGACATTGGCACCCGCCGCCGGGAGGACATTGACGCCCACCAGATTGGAGGACGCACTGGCGAAGCTCGTTTCGACCGCATCGCCATCGATGACCAGCGCGGTCTTGCCAAAGCCAAGCTTCGACCATGCGCCGAACAGCGCCTTGGTCTTGCCGTCCTTGACGGTGAGACTGTCCATAACGATCAATGTGCCAGCCTTCGCCTTCGACGAAAGCGCCATTTTCAGGCCAAGCGCGCGAATCTTCTTGTTGAGCGACGGATTGAAGTCACGGACCCGAGGACCATGAGCCTTGCCACCACCAACGAAAATCGGTGAGCGACGGTTGCCGTGACGGGCGGTACCGCCACCCTTCTGGTTACCGAACTTCTTGCCGGTGCGCGCGACATCGGCGCGCTCACGAGCGCCACGGGCCGTTCCACGCGCCTTTTCGAGCTGCCAGGTGACAACGCGATGGAGAATGTCGGCCCGCGGCTCAACGCCGAACACATCATCCGACAATTCGATATCGCCCTTTGCCCCAGAGGCTTTGGCGCCGTCGAGAGTCTGAACCTTGAGTTTCATGCTCAGCCCTCCTTGGTTTCATTGGCTTCGGGAGCAGCAGGTGCTTCTTCGGCCGGGGTTTCAACGACGGGCGCTTCGGCAACGGTTTCGACTTGTGTCTCGACCACTACGTCTTCAACCGGCACTTCCTGTTCAACAATCGGAGCGGCATCGCTCTTGATCGAAGCAGGGTAAGGCGCATTTGCGGGACGATCGATCTTCACCGAGTCGCTGATCATCAGCCAGGTTCCCTTCGATCCGGGAACCGAACCCTTGACGAAAATCAGGCCACGCTCGACATCCGTCAGCACGATCTCGAGATTCTGCTGGGTACGTTGGCGATCACCCATGTGGCCGGCCATCTTCTTGTTCTTGAAGACCTTGCCTGGATCCTGACGCTGGCCAGTCGAACCATGCGAACGGTGTGAGACCGAAACGCCGTGGGTCGCACGCAAGCCACCAAAGTTCCAACGCTTCATTGCGCCAGCAAAACCCTTACCTTGGGTATGACCGGCGATATCGACGAACTGGCCTGGAATGAAATGGTCTGCGGAAATTTCCGCGCCCACATCAACCAGCGCATCATCCGACACGCGGAATTCAACCAGCCGCTGCTTCGGCTCCACTTCGGCCTTGGCGAAATGGCCGCGCTGCGGCTTTGCAACATTCTTGGCCTTGGCTGCTCCGGCACCAAGCTGAAGTGCGACATAACCGTCGCGCTCCTGGGTGCGCTGCGAAACAACCTGGCAATTTTCCAGCGAAAGAACGGTAACAGGCACATGGCGCCCATCATCCTTGAACAGGCGAGTCATGCCCATCTTCTTCGCGATCACGCCAGTACGCATGATCAATTCTCCTCAATACAGAGGCCTGCGGAGACCCATTCCCCACAGGCATGTCAGCCCAAATTTAATGCATCGCCCCGTCCGGGCTGGCTTCCCGCTATCTCAAGCAGAAAAGACGGGGGACGCAGCCACGGACGAATCCGTGCGGTATCCCTTAGAGATCGAGGCCGTTAGGCGAGTTTGATCTCAACATCAACCCCGGCAGCGAGATCGAGCTTCATGAGCGCGTCCACCGTCTGGGGCGTGGGCTGCAGAATATCCAGCAGCCGCTTGTAAGTGCGAACCTCAAACTGCTCGCGCGACTTCTTGTCGACGTGCGGGCCGCGGTTCACGGTAAACTTCTCGATCCTCGTCGGAAGCGGAATAGGACCACGGATCAAGGCGCCAGTGCGCTTTGCCGTATCTGCGATATCCCCGGTTGCCTGATCAAGCACACGATGATCGAACGCCTTGAGGCGAATGCGGATATTTTGCGTTTCCATGTCCACTACCGATGAGAAAGAGCCGAATTCAAAAAGTGCAAACGCCCGATCCTCATAGAGAGAATCGGGCGGTTGCCGCGTCTATATTACTTGGAGATCGAAGCCACAACCCCCGAACCGACGGTGCGACCACCTTCACGGATCGAGAAGCGCAGGCCCTGCTCCATCGCGATCGGTGCAATCAGCTTGACGCCGAGCTGCACGTTATCGCCAGGCATGACCATCTCGGTGCCTGCAGGAAGAACGACTTCGCCGGTC
>JANNLW010000084.1:0-3126 GCA_031397145.1 Sphingomonadales bacterium
GCGAAACACGCCAGACTGCAAAGCTTGAAGTGTCGCTCAACGACCGGATCGTGCTGCCCGAACTGGTGTGCGATGGCGTACTTGTCTCGACGCCCGCCGGCTCCACGGCCTATAATCTTTCTGCACAAGGGCCTATCCTGCCACTGGGATCAGGCCTTCTGGCTGTCACTCCGATCAGCCCGTTCAGGCCGCGTCGCTGGCGGGGTGCAATCCTGCCCGATACAGCCCGGATCAGCATCCGTGTGCTTGATGCCGTCAAGCGCCCGGTCAGCGCTGTGGCCGACCAGCGCGAAGTCCGCGATGTGCGGACGATCAACGTGGAAATCGACCGGGCCGCCGCCCTAACGCTCATGTTTGATCCCGAACATGCCCTCGACGACCGGATCACGATGGAGCAATTTGTCGTATAAGCGGGTTGCATTCGGGCCAAGCGTTGCTAATAGGCGCGCTCGCTCTGGCGATATTCCCCGGTAGCTCAGCGGTAGAGCATCCGACTGTTAATCGGACGGCCGCCTGTTCGAATCAGGCCCGGGGAGCCATCCCGCCCTTCATGACCCCAAAAAAGTTAGGCCGCTTCGGCAACCGCCTCCCGCTTGTATATGCTGTTCTTCGGAAATTCGAACAGCCGCATCAGCATGGGTTCGAAAAATTCCAGCGGGGCGGTGTCATAGTTCGGGTCAAAGGCCGGGCAGTCGTATTTTTCAATGAATTCGGCCGTTGCCTGATAATATTCATGGCCCTCGAACTTGTCCCGCATGTTCCGGTTCAGCCCGATATAGTGGAAGAAGTTGTAACCCTGAAAGATGCCGTGATGCTCGGTGATCCAGCGCAACTCCTCGGAAACAAATGGCTTGATGATGGCCGCCGCAATATCTGGGTGATTATAAGCGCCCAGCGTATCGCCAATGTCGTGAATCAGGGCCATGACGACATAATCTTCCGGCCGGCCGTCACGATGCGCGCGGGTCGCGGTCTGGAGGCTGTGCTGCAACCGGTCGATCGCGAAGCCGCCGAAATCGCCGTCCAGCAGCTTGAGATGTTCAATCACCCGCTTTCCGCCGCTGCGCGAAAAAGGGATGTTATGTGTCATGATCGCGTTCCAGTCTTCCTGGGTGCTCTGGCTCATATCATGGAACGTCGCGCATGCGCCTTCGGACATCTCTTTTCTCCTCTACGTTGCGCCGAACATAACGCACGATCGGTGCCGCTTCAATCCGTCGCCACTTTGGGCTAGGATAACATAATGAAAATACCGGTGCTGGGCTCGCAACCCTTTTTTGATGACAAGAACCGCGCGTTCTGGATGCTCCAATCGGCAGGTTGGAGCTTCTATCTCATGTTGCGCATGGCATCCGGCGTTGGCAACGGGGTGAGCCTGTCTTTCGTCATACCGGTTCTCGTCTCAGCCGCAGCGGGCTATTCGATCACGCTTGTCATGGGGGCGATCTTTCGTTCGCTGCTCCAGCGCAAACCGGTCGTGACATGGGGAGGATCGGTGATCATCGTTATCGCAGCGGTTGCTGCCTATTCCTTGATCGATGCGTGGATGTTCAACATGATGAACCGCGAAGGCGCGGGGTTCAATGGTTCGCTCTTCCTTGGATCCGTCACGATCAATACGTTGCTCCTCGGGGCATGGTCGGCGCTTTACTATGGCATCAATTTCTACATAATCGTCGAACAGCAGACCGACCAGCTGGCCGCGCTCGAAAGCCAGGCGACATCTGCCCAGCTGGCGATGCTGCGTTACCAGCTCAATCCGCATTTTCTGTTCAACACACTCAATTCTATCTCGACGCTTGTCCTGCTCAAACAGACCGAGCGAGCGAATGCGATGCTATCGCGCCTGTCCTCGTTTCTGCGTTATACCCTGGTCTATGAGCCGACCGCGCAAGTCACGCTCGCGCAGGAAGTCGAAACGCTGAAGCTTTATCTCGAGATCGAAAAGATGCGGTTTGAGGAAAGGCTGCGCCCGGAGTTCGAAATCGATACGGCCGCGTCCAAGGCCCGGCTACCATCGCTGCTCCTGCAACCATTGGTTGAAAATGCCATCAAATATGCTGTAACACCGCAGGAAGACGGCGCGGATATCAGCGTCGCGGCGCGACTGATCGGGGATCGCGTGCAGATCACCGTATCCGATACCGGAAGCGGGTTGAACGGGACGGTACAACGTCCGAATGAATCAACAGGGGTGGGCCTTGCGAATATTCGCGACCGGCTGGCGCAAGCCTATGGCGAGGATCAACGCATTGAAGTCGGCAATCAGGCGGGCGGAGGTTTTTCAGTGATGATCGACATTCCCTATCGCGAGCAGGAGACAGCATGACTATCCGGACCATCCTAGTCGATGATGAAAAACTCGCGATCCAGGGCCTTCAATTAAGGCTGGAGGCGCACCCCGACGTCGATATTATTGAAACCTGCATCAACGGGCGCGAAGCGATCCGTGCGATCAAGACCCATAAACCGGACCTTGTCTTCCTCGATATCCAGATGCCGGGCTTTGACGGGTTTTCTGTCGTTTCGGGAATGATGGAGGTTGAACCTCCGCTGTTCGTTTTCGTCACCGCCTATTCAGATCACGCCATCCGCGCGTTCGAGGCCCAGGCGACCGACTATCTGATGAAGCCTGTCGAGCAGGAACGCCTTGCCGACACAATGGAACGTGTGCGCCAGAGGCTCGCCGAAAAGCGTGGAGTGGAAGACGCAGAACGACTCAAGGAAGCTCTCGCCGAACATGCACCTGAAGCACATGACGAGTTTGTGGATACAACCGACACCCTGTCTGCCAACCGCTATGAAAAGATGATCAACATAAAGGATCAGGGCCAGATCTTCCGCGTCGAGGTGGACAGTATCGAGCGGATCGATGCCGCCGGGGACTATATGTGCATCTATACCGGTGGCGAAACGCTGATCCTGCGCGAGACGATGAAGGATCTCGAAAAGCGGCTCGACCCGCGCAAGTTCCAGCGGGTGCATCGCTCGACGATCGTCAATCTGGACCTTGTCAAACAGGTCAAGCCGCATACCAATGGCGAATGCTTTCTCGTGCTGGAATCAGGCGCTCAGATAAAGGTTAGCCGCAGCTACCGGGATGTCGTGGCGCGGTTCGTGCATTGA
>JANNLW010000089.1:0-4873 GCA_031397145.1 Sphingomonadales bacterium
GTTTGCGGTTTTGCATTCCGCAGATGAGATATTGTCAGCGCCATTGGGGGCCACGCCTTTTCTTGCCTGCTCAAGTGGCCCCCAGCCGTGGCCCCCAAACCGCCCGGATTTGGGCGAACATCGGTGGACGTTGGCAGTAAGGCCAGCGCAATTTATGGCATATTTACGTGGGTTTAGCAACCATTCTGGGATGCCTAGAGATGGGTTAATGGTGCCGCTTACAGGACTCGAACCTGTGACCCCCGCATTACGAATGCGATGCTCTACCAACTGAGCTAAAGCGGCACGGCGCTGGCGCGCTTACCAGTGTGTGCCTGGCAAGACAAGCGGCGCGCGTCCGGATTATTCCGCCAACCCTTAACGCTTCGTCAACCATATCGGGTGCACATATGCCGAACTTCGATTGTGGGACGAGCTAAGGGCTTTTTATGGACCAGACAGGCCATTTTACCCGGGATGATGAAACTGGCGTCGAAACGCCGGTGAATATCGGAACCGATGAACGCCGGATGCATGTCCGCGCGTATAACTATTGGGTGTCGTTGCTCGATGGCCGCGCCTATCCGTCTATCGAGGATCTCGATCCCGGCAACATGGACGATTTCGGTCCGCACAGCGTTTTGCTCGATTTTACCAATGGCATAGAAAACCCCAGGATAGAATTTCTCGGCCATTTGCTCCGCAAGGAATGCGATCTTTCGGCTGAGGTTGAAACCGTCGCGGACGTTCCAAGCCGGTCGCTGCTTTCGCGCCTCACGGACCATTATCTTCAGATTATAGCCAATCGCGCGCCGATCGGCTTTGAAGCCGAATTCGTGAACGGGCGCGGCAACAACACCATGTATCGCGGCATACTCATGCCGTTCTCGTCAGACGAGGACACGATCGATTTCATTTATGGTGTGATCAACTGGAAGGAAGTCGCCGACGAAGCGACAGCCAACGGCATCATCGACGAGGTTGGCCGTGCTTTACAGACGTCACCTGTACGCCACGATGCGCCGGTCAACGTTTGGGCCGATGGACCAAGCGGCCAAGCCGACCCGGTACCAGTTTCGGCCCGTTTCGAACCGTCCGCAGTCGACGAGGACGAAGACGTCGCTCCTGAATTCGAACCAGACGGCAGCGAAACGCTCTGGGATTGGCTGGCTGCTGCGCGAGAGACCGCCGATGCGGCAACCCATTCCGAAACGCGCAGCCGCCAGTTCCTCTATCGCGCGCTCTCGCTGGCGTATGACTTTGCGCTGGTCGCCGATCGCCGACCGGATGAATATGCGGAATTGCTGGCCGACAACAAGATCGTCACCCAGGACCGCGCACCGATGACGCCGATCGTGAAACTGGTCTTCGGGATCGGCTATGACAAAACCCGGCTTGCCGAATACGGCATGGCCTTGGCGCATGGCCGCAGGCTTGGCATTGGCGCTGGCGAATTCAAGGCGGCGCTGGAATCCCATGTCGGCGGACTCAAAGGCATGGTTTACGCAGAGCGCGCCGAACGCCGGCCTGCATCGCGTGTTGCCGTTGCGGAAAATGATCCGGCGCGTGCTCTTGCGCGAGCAATCACGCCGAAAATAATCATCGAATCTCCCGGCGAAGAAGAATTTGTGCTGCTCGTCGCGCGACGTATCGATCACGGACATGTCGGGGTGCTTGGCGCGCTCGCTGAGGACAATGCATTGGTCCAGAAGGCCCTTCGCGCGCTGACGCAATAATATAACAGGGTTGAGCTAGGCTGTTCCGGGGCGCATAAGCGCTCGCTTGAAGGTGTACGTCTGCAAAGGGCGGCATCCAGCAGGTTCAGGCGGAACAGAATGACATCCTCGACCCAAGACAAACGCCCACATATTGACAATCCGACAGCAACCATCGCGAAAGCTCTGATTGCGGGCTCATTGCCCGGGGACCTAGACGGATTTGGTCCGCAAGCGCGCGTGGCCGCCGCAGAATTCGCGCTGGCGGCCCTCGCGACCCGTCGAAGCGGGCAACCCAGCCTCGCAATTGATACGATCACTGAAAACGATGGACGGAGGCGGATGCGGCTTGCGGTCGTCAATCCGAACATGCCGTTCCTTGTCGATTCGATAGCCGCCGTCATTTCGTCCAAGGGACTGGTGATTGATCGGTTGCTCCATCCGGTGATCGGTGTGACGCGCGATGCAAAGGGCGCGCTTGTCTCGATCGGCAAGGGTGGAAAACCTGAATCGATCATCTACATCGAAACCGACCGTGCCGATGCCCGTGATCGCGTCGAGATTCGCGATGGGATCAAGCAATGCATGTCCGATGTACGCTATGCCGTCGATGACTGGGAAGCGCTCAAATCGACAATGCTCGCAGATGCCAAAAGCCTTCCCGCGGAAGATGGCGCCCTGCTCACCTGGTTTGAGGATAACAACTTCACGCTTCTGGGCCAGGCCCTTTTCGGCGCCGATGGCGCATTGCAGTCCGGCATCGGCATCGGCCGCAACCGTGGCGAAAGCCTGATTTCCGAAGCCGCGCGCAAACGGGCGCTCGATCATTTTCGCAAAGGCGGCGAAGGACTGCTGATCGTCAAATCCAACCTGATGTCGCGGGTCCACCGCCGCGTCCCGCTTGATTTGCTGATCGTGCCGCGGCGTGAGGGCAAGAAGGTCTCGGGACTTTCGATCCACGCCGGATTGTGGACGAGCGCAGCGCTTGGCAAGGCTCCAGAAGAAATTCCGATCCTGCGCCAGCGCCTGATCGGGTTGCAGGTCAAATACCGGTTCGATCCCAAAGGCCATACCGGCAAGGCGCTAAGCCACGCGATTGCCAGCCTGCCACATGACATTGCGATCAGCATCAGCGACGCGAACCTCGACACGCTGGCCCTGTCCGCAATGTCAATCGCCGACCGGCCCCGTCCCATGATCGAGATGGTAGAAGCGCCACTTGACCGGCATCTGTTTGCATTTGTCTGGCTGCCGCGTGACGAACTGACCACGGCCCGTCGCCTTGCGATTGCGGACATGCTGACGGAAGCGGCCAATGCCAGGCAATTGAGCTGGGCAATCGAATTGGGCGATGGAGAGGTTGCGCTGATTCGCTATACGCTTGACCTGCGTCAGGGAGGGCGCATGCCAAAGGTTGCGGCACTTCACGACCGGATCGAAATGATGGTCCGCGGCTGGCAGCCTGCCGTCGAGGCCAGCCTCGGGCAGCTTGGCGATCACGGACACGCGACACGGCTTGCGCTGCGCTATGCGGGTGCCTTTCCTCTTGCCTATCGCAATGGCGCCGGGCCTGAAGAGGCTGCGCTGGATATCAGCTATATCCATGTGCTGGATGCAGCAGGGAGACGGGGTGCGCGCTTCTATCGCAACGATGATGACGCGCCAAATCGTCTTCGCCTCAAGCTTTACAGCCTCGATCCGCTCACGCTTTCGGATGCTGTGCCGGCGCTTGAGAATTTTGGGTTTCATGTGATCGAGGAACTGTCAACGCCGCTCGATTCCGGACGGCTGGGGCATATCCAGAAATTCGTGCTGGAAACCTCGGGCGGGCGCGGCGGCTCTGCGCTGGTCGCCAATCCCGCAACCCTTGAAGGCGCGCTTGCCCAAGTACTCGAAGGCGCGGCCGAAAATGACCTTTTCAACCAACTGATCGTCGAACTCGATCTCGATCCGGCTTCCGTCACGCTGTTTCGAGCGCTGTTCCGCTATCTTCGCCAGACCGGACTTCCCTATGGGTTGGTGACCGTGGTGCATGCCCTGCGCCAGGCGCCCGAGATCGCGCGGGCTCTTGCCCGGTTGTTTGCCGCAAAGCACAGCCCCGAAGGCGATGACATTGCGGCAAAAAGCGCCGAAGATGAAATCGCCCGCGGGTTGACACGGGTCTCCGGCATTGATGACGACCGCATCCTGCGGCTTTATCGGGCCGTCATCCGGGCGACGCTGCGGACCAATGCCTATGCCCCGGCTGCACGCGAAGCGCTGGCCTTCAAGATTGACAGTGCGCAAGTACCAGGCCTTCCCGATCCCAAGCCGTGGCGCGAGATCTTCGTCTATTCGCCACGCGTCGAAGGCATCCACCTGCGCGCCGGACCGGTGGCGCGCGGCGGATTGCGCTGGTCAGACCGACGGGATGATTTCCGCACCGAGATCCTCGGCCTGATGAAGGCGCAGCGCGTCAAGAACGCCGTGATCGTCCCGACAGGTGCAAAGGGGGGTTTCTATCCCAAGGCGCTGCCCGATCCGGCAAATCGCGATGGCTGGCTGGCCGAAGGGACCGAATGCTACCGGATCTTCATCCGCTCGCTGCTGTCGATCACGGACAATCTGGTCAAGGGCAAGGTCGTCCACCCGCAAGGCGTTGTCATCCTTGACGGTGAGGATCCCTATTTCGTGGTCGCTGCGGACAAGGGGACGGCGACCTTCTCCGATGTCGCCAATGCCATCGCGCTTGAACGCGGCTTCTGGCTCGGCGACGCCTTCGCCAGCGGTGGCTCGGTCGGTTACGACCATAAGGCGATGGGGATTACGGCGAAGGGCGGCTGGGTCTCGGTCCAGCGCCATTTCGCCGAGGCCGGTGTCGATGTGCAGAAGGAGCCGGTCCGTGTCATCGGCTGCGGGGACATGTCGGGCGATGTGTTCGGCAATGGCATGCTCCTGTCAAAGGCGATCAAGCTGGTTACCGCGTTCGACCACCGCCACATTTTCTTCGATCCCAATCCCGATCCGGCCGCAAGCTCTAAATAGCGCGCGCGGATGTTCAAAATGCCGCGCTCTAGCTGGGCGCATTATGATGCAAAGCTGATCTCGAGGGGCGGCGGTATCTTCCCTCGGACCGCCAAGGAGATCAAGCTCACCAGGGAGATGCGCAGCCTGCTCGGCGTCGAGGACGCGAGCCTCGA
>JANNLW010000114.1:0-4000 GCA_031397145.1 Sphingomonadales bacterium
CTTCATCTAAACCGACAATGAGAAAGAGCGCAAAATGCCGACGCCTTTGGTTCCCCCCTTTTACCGGGGTGACCGGACGTCTGCCATGTTGCGGAAGCGGTGGGAAGCAGATGCCTCTTCGCCGCGACAAGAGGGCCACTAGACGCCGTATTTCCGCCCGTCAACTCCAATCTTGCAATTTTATTTCAATGCAGAGGTCTGGCAAAAATTCGATTTTCATGAATGTGCCGCTAAGGAAAGTTGGTGAGCACGTTTGAATCACCAGTAGAGCAAGGCTTTTCCGCCCGCGTTCGAAGCGCAGTTTTCTGGCGTTCCGGCAGTCAGATTGCAGCGCAGCTCGTCATGTGGGCTGCCACCATCATCGTTGTCCGCCTGCTGGATCCTCATGATTACGGCCTGTTCGCAATGACCCAGGTTGTGCTTGTACTCTTCAATTTTCTCAATGGTTACAGCTTCGCCTCATCGCTGATCCAGTCGGATTCGGTGGATGAAAAGCGAATCGCGCAAGTATTCGGCCTGTTGATTCTGCTCAATAGCGCACTGGCATTGGCACAGTTCTTCGCCGCACCCTTTGCTGCTGCCTATTTCAAGCAACCTATTATTGCCGACATGCTTCGGGTGCAGACGCTGCTGTACCTGGCAACGCCATTCATTGCCCTGCCTTCCGCACTACTTGCGCGCGGCCTCGATTTCCGGAACCAGGCAAAGGCCAATCTGGTGTCCGCCTTTGTAGCGGCCGGAACCGCTCTGGGATGTGCCCTGTCCGGGCTTGGACTATGGACGCTGGTGATCACACCGATCGTGATGTTTGCCACACGGGCGATCGGATTGACCATCGCTGCAAGGCTCCTGGTCTGGCCGAGTTTCGATTTCCGCGGGGCCGGCTCCATCCTGAGCTTCGGTGGCGCGCTCATGCTGTGCCAGTTCTTCTGGATCATCCAGAGCCAGGCAGATATTTTCATCGCGGGGCGTCTGTTCGATCCCCATGACCTCGGGCTCTATGCAGAGGCCTTGTTCCTGACCCAGATCTTCACGGCCAAGTTCGTGCCGCCGCTCAATGAAGTCGCCTTCCCGGCCTATGCCGAACTTGACAAGTCGGGCGGCACTGTCGGCAACGCCTTTGCAACGTCGGTACGAATGACAATGTTCGTGGCCTGCCCGCTTTATCTCGGCATGGCAGCCGTAGCGGAACCGATGATCGCCACCCTGTTTGGCGCCAAATGGATGGAGATGGTTCCACTTGTGAGGATGCTGGCACTCGCAATGCCGTTCTTCGCGATGCAGATCATCTTCTCCCCGGCGACCAATGCGCTCGGCAAGCCAGGCATTTATGTACGTACAAGTCTGATCAATGCCGTCATCATGACCACGGCCTTTGCCATCGGGGCATCTTATGGCGTGTCGGGGCTGGTCGGTGCGTGGCTGGTCGGTGCGCCGTTGATGCTCGGCATGACAATCCTCCTGTCACGCCATGCAATCGGAACCGGCGGGCGTGCACTGATCGCCGCCGTTTGGCCCAGCGCGGTGTCCGCAGTGGTGATGGGCGGGATTGTCCACAATGCCAGCACAATGACGAGCGGCCTTCCCGCCCCCGCAGCACTTGCATTGCTCGTTATCCTTGGGAGCGCGGTCTATTTTGGCCTGTCTTGGCTGCTCGACCGGACGGCGATTTCGGATCTTGTCCGCCTGTTCACAGCGCGTGGGACAGCTGGCAACGCCTAGGCCGGGTCGGCCCAGGGGTCATAGTTTCCAAAGCTCCAGACATTGCCTTCGGGATCGCGAGCCGAATAATTGCTGCCGCCATAGCCCTGCACCGTCGGTTCCATGAAAATATCGGCACCCGCAGCACGCGCACGTGCGGCATGTCCGTCCACATCGTCGATGACGATATAGGGAATCTGGGTATTGCCGCCCGCCTGCCGTACCGTCTTGAGTCCCGCAAGCTGGGTGTATTCGCTCTTTCCATATGTCGATAGCATGATCATGTTGCCATCCAGAACCAGTTGGGCATGCTGGATGGTATGCGGGTCCTTGTCATCGGCGATAACGGCCCTTTTTTCGAACCCGAACGCATTGCAGAGGAAGGCGATCGCAGCGGGCGCGTCTTCATAGAGAAGGTTGGGAATGATTGCGGGACGAACAGGCATGGCAAGGCTCCTTTGAAATTGACGAGGGGCGTTCTAAAACGGACAGACTTGTCCGGATTGGATCAAACTCACCTCAGTTCTCGGCAAAACCTCCACCTCCGGGGACTTGTTGGCGAACCAATTCGGTCGGCGTCATCCCTGCCAGTTCCTTGAATTCGCGGATCATATGGCTCTGGTCGCAATAGCTTGCCTCTGCGGCAAGGCCTGCCCAGCTCTGGCCCGGCGCTCCACTACGAATCAGCCCGACCGCCCGGTCAAATCGCAGCACACGCCGATAACTGCGCGGCCCGACACCCACTGCATCACGCACGCGATCAGAAAAATGCTTGCGGCTCCATCCGATTGTCCGTGCAACATCCATGATGTCGCGATCGAATTGTTTCAAAAGCTGGAAGGCCGCCACCTGTGAATGCGCCAATTCGGGACGCGAAGCAAAGTTCGCCAACAATTCGGCTTCAAGCAGCATGATGCGCTTTGTCGGGTCCGAAACATTCGAAAGACGTTGCCCAAGCTCGTTGGCCACCCGCCCCAAGAACATTTCAAGTGGAAGGGCCCGATCGACCAATTCCGTCATCGGAACACCGCTGAGCCGGCGCAGGGCAGGGAGCGAGATGTCGATCTGGATACCGCGCTGTTCGCCCGGAGAGCCCGAAAGGGCCGGCCGCAAATGGAAACCCGCAACAAAGGCCTGTCCGGCGCCTAGGCGAATAAGCTGACCATCTCCGCCAGTGATTTCGATAGGAGCCCCAAGGTTGATAATGAGGACGCCCTCGCCGTGCGGAAGTTCGCGCCGCGTGGTGAAACCGGCCGTTCGTTCGGCATAGTCTGTATAACCGCTCACAAAATCCGAGAGTGCCCTGGACGGTGCAAAGCGCCGCATCTCCCAACTGTTGATTCCGTCGTCATGGGAGTCGACTCTTACGAGGCGGGCTAATTCGGCCATCAGGCGCTCTGGATATACTCGCGCATCGCAGCAGCCTCGGCTTCAATCCGGTCGATCCGGTACTTTACCAGATCGCCGATCGAGACAAACCCGATCGGCGTCTCTCCATCGACTACGGGAAGGTGCCTGATCCGCCGTCGGGTCATCAACGACAGGGCCGACAGCACCGGACTGTCCGGTTCAACGGTAATGGCGGGCGAGATCATCACATCCGAGACCCTTTGCTCGAGCAGCTTGGCGCCATCACGGGCAAGCCCATAAAGCACGTCGCGCTCCGAAAAAATCCCGCAAACCTTGCCGCCGTCAATCACTGGCAGTGCGCCAATCCGTTTTTCCGCAAGCAACGCTACAGCATCCGCGATGCTCGCCTTGCTGGAAATGGAAAGCACCTCGTTGCCCTTGGACTGGAGTATTGCCCTGATGGTCATGGC
Organism: Sphingomonadales bacterium; assembly: GCA_031397145.1. Taxonomy (GTDB): domain Bacteria; phylum Pseudomonadota; class Alphaproteobacteria; order Sphingomonadales; family Sphingomonadaceae; genus Aquisediminimonas. The sequence continues at coordinate 3,522 of JANNLW010000114.1, forward strand.
TCAGGCCCTCCTCTCTCTTCTTGCATCTTGCTGAATATGGCGCTCGGGTTCAAGGGGAAGCATGGACATTCGCACATCAAATCTTGATGATCCCGGCTACTCGGACTTTGCGTGGGGACGCTACAAGGCGCTGATGTGGTGGATGTCCTGCGCGTCGGCGGTTTCTGTTATCGTCGGACTTGGCCTCTTGCGCTGGATTATCGGACCGATTCCGCTGCCAATGCTGATTGCAACGGCAGGAGGAATCTTCTTCTCGGTCCTTCTTGCGGCCGCCTTGATGGGGCTGGTCTTCCTGAGTTCGGGCAGCGGACATGATGAAACGATCAATGACCCGTTCGATGGCGAGGAAGAGCCTAAGTGAGTCGATACAGCAATCCGATCCTGCGGGTCGTTCCGCAGCACCGCGATATCAACTCGAACGGGCATATTTTTGGAGGCTGGGTGCTGTCCCAGATGGATATTGCAGGCGGCATCATTGC
>JANNLW010000117.1:0-13993 GCA_031397145.1 Sphingomonadales bacterium
GCGGTATAGGGCTTGGGCACCAGCCCGCGTTCGGTCCAGCCGGCACGGATCGCGTCGATCCAGTCCCATTGCGCCTCAACCTCGTCCCGCCGCACGAACAGGGTCTGGTCACCCTCGATCAGGTCAAGCAGCAGCCGTTCATAGGCGATCCGCTTCTTCATGCCCGCAAAGGCATTGGGCATCGAGATATCAAGCGGCACTTCGCGCAGGCGAAGCCCGCCGCGATCGAGACCGGGAACCTTGGCCATCACCGACAGGCGGATATTCTCGGCTGGCTGGATGCCGATGATCAGCCGGTTGGGCTGGGTCGTCGCCCCGGCTCCGGCAAAGATCGAATGCGGGACACACCTGAACTGGATGACGATCTCGGTTGCGCGCTGTGGCAGCCGCTTGCCGGTCCGCAGATAGAAAGGCACGCCCTTCCAGCGCCAGTTGTCGATATGCGCCTTCAGCGCGACAAAGGTCTCGGTGTTGGAGGCCTTGCCCAGCTCCTCGTCATAGCCCGGCACCGCAGCCCCGTCGATCGCACCGGCCCGGTACTGGCCGGTCACGCTGTCTCCCTCGCCAAGGAGCCGCAGCGAGCGCAGCACCTTGACCTTCTCGTCGCGCACCGCCGTTGCATCGAAGCGCGATGGCGGCTCCATCGCCACCAGCGCCAGCAGCTGGAGCATGTGGTTCTGGACCATGTCGCGCAAGGCACCCGCACCATCGTAAAACCCGACCCGCCCCTCAAGCCCGACCGTCTCGGCAACCGTGATCTGGACATGTTCGATATGGGTCGCGTTCCACAACGGCTCGAACAGGATATTGGCAAAGCGCAGCGCCAGCAGGTTCTGCACCGTCTCCTTGCCCAGATAATGGTCGATCCGGAAAATCCGTTCCTCGGGAAACGCCGCCGAGACCGCATCGTTGATCTGCCTGCTGGTCGCAAGATCGGTCCCCAACGGCTTTTCAAGACCGATCCGCGCCCGTGTTCCGGCCAGCCCGGCCTGCGCCAGACCCGCAATCGTCGGCTCGAACAGCGACGGCGCCGTCGACAGGAAAATCGCCAGCCCATCGGTTACCGCGCCAGCCTTTTCAGCCAGCGCCCCAAACCCCTCAGGCTGCGACGCATCCAGCGCCTGGTAACTCAAACGCGCCAAAAACGCCGGGATCGACCCTTTACGCTCCTCAGGCAGATACCGCTCCAAAGCCTCGCCCGCAAATACCCTGAAACTCGCATCGTCATGCGCCGAGCGCGCCGTCCCGATAATCCGTAAATCCCCCGATACCAAACCATCCGCATTCAACGCACACAAAGACGGCAACAACATCCGCTGAGACAAATCCCCCGTCGCCCCAAATACTATCAACTTGTCAGACGTGAAGGACATCGAGGCAGTCCGACGGTCAATCATGGTCGACCAATAATAAAACCATTTGCCTGCACCTTGGAAGTGATAGGCCTAAGCCGCATGTGCAGCATGGGTCGCCACAGGCGCAATTTCCTGCACTGGCCGACGGAGATAAATTCCGTATGCAGCGATGATTGCATAACATAATGCAGGCACCAAAAGCGCGAAGGCCAAGCTGCCGCTGGAATCGGCAAACTGACCTGTTAGTGGTGGGATAATTGCTCCGCCAACTATGGCAACACAGATCAGTCCAGATCCCTCTGCCGCCCGCCGTCCCAGCCCTTCGCAGGCAAGACTGAAGATCGTCGGAAACATAATTGCATTCATCAATCCCACGGCCAGCAAACTATATCCGGCAAGCCAGCCGGACATGTTGGCGGAGAAAAAGATCAACGCAATTGCCCCGGATGCGACGATCGCCAAAACCTTGCCAGGGCTGACTACCCGCAACACCGCGGAACCGATGAAACGCCCGACCAAAGCGCCGCCCCAGTATAACGGAATAAGCTTGCCCGCGTCTTGTTCGGCCAGGCCCAAGACGTCGGGTTGCATCAGATAGTTGACGATCAGCGAGCCGATGGCGACCTCGGCCCCAACATAGAGAAATATGCAGGCAGCGCCCAACCCGAAACGCGGACGCTTGAGCAGGCCGAAGCTCTTGAGTATCGAGCCGCCATCATGCGTCTCTACGGGTAACCGGTTGCGCCGCAGCCAGACCACCGCGGCGACAAGCGCCAGAGCTGCAGCCAAACCAAGATAGGCATGAACCACCGCCTGTGTCTCAGCCACCCGGTATGCATCCAGCGCTGGTCCAGACAGTTCCGAAGCGCTGACTGTCGCAAGGCTGCCGAGAATGAGGATCGAACCGACATAAGGGAAAATTGTGGTCCCCAGCGAGTTGAATGCCTGGGCAAAAGTCAGTCGGCTATGTGTCGTGCGCGCAGGACCGAGCAGCGAGATCAAAGGGTTTGCGACCACCTGGACAATCGTTATTCCGCTAGCCAGCACAAACAGTGCAAACAGGAACACCCCAAATGTGGCGCTTGACGAGGCAGGAATGAACAGCAGGCAACCGGCCATCATCGTCAGCAGTCCAACGACCGCGCCGCGCATATAGCCAATCTTCCTGACGAGTGCCGCGCCGGGGATCGAGACCAAAAGATAGGCACCAAAAAAGGCTGATTGAACCAGCATCGCCTGAGCATAGTTGAGTGTAAAAAGCTCTTTCAGCTTCGGGATAATCACGTCGTTGAGGCTCGTGATGCCGCCGAAGATAAAAAACAAGGCCATCACGAACATCTGCAAGTCCGGGGCATCGACATGCAAACCTTCGCCAGTCTCAGCAAAGGGATCAGTGCTACTGGCTATGCTAGGTTGAAGTGCCATCGGTTTGTCTCTCCCCGTCTGTTTTCAATCTATATCGAATGTTCAATCTGCGCCTAGGGACATGGCGGGTTATCGCCCACCGGCTCGACTTTTGCCGACAGCAGGGTAGCGGAAAAACCCGCATTTGCCGAGATGCGAAGTGCATTGCCCACCCGTGAAATGTCCGCTCCCGCATTGACAAAACAGCGCAAGGGAATGCGAAGACTGGTCAATTGCCCAATGGGGGCAGTGGCGATTGCCGCCGAAATGTCGAATGTCCGGTCTCCAAATGCTATGGCTACCGGCGCTGCGCCACGTTCCTCGATCCGCCAGTCGAGACGCAGCACAAATGCTCCTGTCAACTGGCGTGTAAGATCCGCCGGGGGGCCATCGATACTGACGTTGCCGGACCCCTTCCAGATCAGCAATTTCGCGTCTTCCTGGGCAGTCACATCGACCGAGCGCGCAACGACATGACCTGCCGGACTCGTCTGGGGAAGAGATTCTACCGGACGTGTGCCGCCATCATCGGTGATCGTCATTGTCCAAGGTGCGCGGGCGCGCCCGGCTTCAAAATAGCGCTCAACATTCATTGCCGCTGTAATGTCCACGCCAAGCTTCTCGCTTAACAAGGGCACCCTTTGGCGACCCCCGTAGTGCAGCCCATAGCCGGACGGAAACAGCGCGCGGGAAATCGGCGAGCGGGCGTCGGCTGGCCAAGGGAAACTGAGCTTACCGGTAAAATTGTGCTTGGGTCTATGATTGGGTCCAGCAACCAATACGTCGGCGACGCCATCGCCTTGGCTGCCTGGCAGCCAAGCAGCGACGAACGCGTCAGACGCATTTATTTCGGGGCTCGTGAACAGCGGGCGACCCGAGAGAAATACCGAAACAACCGGAATGCCTGCCGCCTTTAGTCGCTTGAGGAGCGCAAGATCGGCGGCGCCACTGGGCTGATAGTCAAGCGTCGGAATATCGCCCTGAAACTCTGCATATGGCTGCTCGCCATAGACGACGATCGCGACATCGGGCTTTTCCGAGAATGTCCCGTCGGGCGAAAGCGAGGCCTTGCCGCCAGACTCGCGCACTGCCGCACTGATCCCGTCCCAAATTGATCGACCGTTCGGAAAATCTGCCCGTGTAAGGCCTGTTCCTTGCCAGGTGATCGTCCAGCCACCTGACTGCTTGCCAAGATTGTCGGCTCCGTCGCCCGCGACAAGCACCTTCGCTCCCGGTCTAATTGGCAACACCGAACCATTATTCTTAAGCAGGACAAGCGACTTGGATACCGCCTCGCGCGCAAGGGCGAGATGCGCGGGTGCGCCGAGGGCGTCATAGTTGCGACTCTCGGCCCGGGCCGCCTCAAGCATTCCAAGCTTGGCCTTGACCCGCAGAATGCGGCGTACGGCATCATCGAGCCGAGCCATCGGAACATCCCCTGCCCGGACTTGTTTGACGAGGTTATCGAACAATCCCTTCCAGCTGTCCGGGGCCATATACATATCAAGCCCGGCATTGAGTGCTTCGGGACAGTCAGTGACCGAGCATCCTGCAATTTGAGCGTGTGCATTCCAATCGCCCACTAGAAAGCCCTGGAACCCCATCACGCCCTTCAGCGCACCGGTCAAAAGCGAACGGTTTCCATGGTTTTTCACTCCGTTCCAGCTTGAAAAGCTGACCATTACGGTTAGCACGCCAGCGTCGATCGCTGCGGGATAGCCCTGAGCATGAGTGGCAACCAGTTCGGTTTCCGATAGCTGCGCGTCACCCTGATCCTTACCGCCGAGTGTTCCGCCATCAGCAAGGAAGTGCTTGGCCGTGGCAGCAACGTGGTTAATCGCCAAAGTGCGGCTTGCCTCGAGGTTTCCCTGCAGTCCAAGCGTCATCGCTCGAGCGTAATCTGCAATCTGTCGAGGGTTGGCAGAGTAGCCCTCATAGCTGCGACCCCAGCGCAAGTCCTGCGGCACGGCCAGCGTCGGAGCAAAGGTCCATTCAATACCGGTCGCGGCAATTTCATTCGCAGTAACTTCGCCAATTCGACGGACGAGCCTTACATCATGCGCAGCGCCCAGCCCGATATTGTGGGGAAAAAGCGTGGCGCCCGGAATATTGTTATGGCCGTGGACAGCATCGACCCCAAAAATGATCGGAATCGAAACACCATTGGCCTGGGGAACAAGCGAGGCAGTGCGGAATTCGTTCACCATCCGATTCCAGTCGGCCCCGCTCGAACGCTCATTGCCATAAGGGCCACTATTCCCGCCGGCGAGGATTGATCCCAACGGATATGCGGCAAGATCCTCAGGACGGACCGTGCTTATGTCACCCTGGATCGTCTGGCCGACCTTTTGTTCGACCGTCATTCGCGCCAGGATTGCGCTGATACGGTTCTCGGTCGTGGCGTCGGTCAAGGTCTCCGGGCTGCGCGCTTTCGGCCAGTTTGGAGCACTAGCAACTGCGCTTTTGGCCGGACCCTGAGATGTTGTGTCTTGCGCAACGCCCGCGCTCGAAAACAGCGCAGCGGTGCCTAGCAGCACGCTTCTGACCACAGGCCCCATTCCTAAACCTTTTTTATGAGAACGTTATCAACATAGATTTCGCACCTCTCGCCAGAAATTGCAAGGGGTTAAGTCAAACGCGGGAGACTCAACAGGAGAAGGCTGGCGGCCACTGCCAGACCTGCCAGTATCCACATCAAGGGAGCATAGCCGAAGGTCGGCACGATCGCGAGAGTGAGTGAGGGTACGACTAGCGACGGAACGGTGTTGGTGAGGTTGAAAAAGCCAAGATCCCGCCCACGCCGTTCTCTCTTCGGAAGCACACGCATGGTCTGGCTCGAGTGCAGGGCAAGAAACACCGTCGAGCCCAGACCGAACAGGACATATCCTGAAACAGCGGGCGCTAAATCTATGGTGCTGGCCATTATCACCAGCCCCACCGCTGCGACTCCGGCGCATGCGGCAAGCGGACCAATAGGATGCCCTTGACGATCAGCCCAGCGCCCAGTTGCAAGGGCCAGCGGCGCTGCGACCAAAAGTACCACGCTGAAGACCCGCGCCACGTCGGCATCGCCGAACTTCGGATCTACTGCGCGAAAATAGAACAGCAGGTAGGCGAACAGGGCCGCTTCGGCGATCTGGATCGCCAATCTGGCAAGCCACATCAAAATGAGCATTCTTGGCTGCCAGCCCCACGCCGATGGGAGAACCGAATCCTCCCTGACCGAAGGCGCAATGGCAACAGGACGTCCCACAAGCAAAATCGGAAGCACGGCCGCCGTGACCATCGCCGCTACCAGCAAAATTCGCCCATCGGCGCTGGCCAACCCGGGGATAGTTACCAACGCTCCAGCGAGCGCGCCTGTAGCAGGAGCAAAGGCAAGCAGCCCGCCCAACAACCCTTTCTGGGAATCGGGTACAGTGTCTGCCGCCAAGGCGGCCAACGGAGCGAGCATCATGTTGAGCGCGACCTGCCAGGCCACAACAGCAGCAATCAGGCTGACAGGATCGGACAAGCGCGAGATCAGCACAAGGAGCGAGACATTCAACGCAAGGCCAGCAGCTATCCATCGGCGGCGATCGCGAGTCACGTCGCTGGCCCAACCAAAGCCTATATTGGCCAGGCTTGCCGCGATTGCTCCAACAAACGTCAAATAGGCCAGCCACTTTACGTCCTCGGAACCGGTCATTTCTGTCAGGCGCATGGGCAGCAATATGGTCAGAAGCGGAACATAGGAAATGGCCCCCCCTGCCCAGGCAAGTGCATAGAGTAATAAGAAAATGTTTCGTTGCGTTGGCTGCTCGTTGGCTGGACGCATGCGTTCCACTTCTAGCAACTGGATCGCAAAGGCGCAGTCGATTCGCGCTCGACCAGGCTGGCGGGAACAATGGTAGGCGCTTCTGGGATGGCCCGTCCGGCATGCGCATTGATAATCTGTTCGACTGCACGTGAAGTGACTTCAGCGATCGGTTGATCAATGGCCGTCAAGGGTGGGTGAGTGAGACGGACGATCGGTGTATTGTCAAAACTGATCAAGGAGAGTTCGTCTGGTACATTAACCCCGCGCTCACGGGCACATTCGAGCGTGGCCAGTGCCATTTGGTCGTTGCTCGCAATGATGGCTGTAGCGGCGGCAGATTCACTCAAAAGGCTCTCGGCAGCTCGTCGTCCGGACGCATAGCTAAAATCCCCTTCGTAAAACAACCCATCAGTAGGCAGACCTGCTGCTGCCATAGCTGTTCGCCATCCTGCGATACGAAGGGCACTGATGCCATATTCCGGCGAACCGCCGATGAGGCCGATGCGCTGATGGCCCAACTCGATCAGCCTTGCAGTTGCCATTCGTGCTGCGCCCTCATCATCCATCGACAATGCCATGCCAGGACCAGGCTCGAGCGAACCGATCCGGGCAAATTGGACACCCTGTCGCTCTAGTAGGTGGGTGATAACAGGATTGTCAGAATGCGGAGGTGTCAAAATGACACCGTCGGGTTTCAGCGCCGTCAGTGCCGTCATTATCTCCCGTTCGACATGGTCGCTGTGCGTATCGACCAGCTCGATGATCAATCGATATCCATGCTCAGCGCACTTCAGCATCCCGCCGAGCAACATCTGGTCAACCCAGTCGGTTCCCTGACGCAGGCGCCAATCCTCTATCGTGCGATCACGATCATTGAGTGCCAGAATCAGATAGGATCGCGAACCCCGCAAGCGCTGTGCAGCGATAGATGGCACATAGCCAAGTCTGGCAATGGCCTCCTTCACGCGTTCGATCACGACCGGGCGAACGTTGGGTTCGTTGTTGATGACACGGCTGACCGTCTGCAAGGACACCCCAGCATCCGCAGCAACATGCTTGATCGTGACAGACTGGTGGCGCCTCGGCATATATTACTTGCTCCCTCCGCCGGATGGCGCTGATGGCGTGCTACCCGCGTCGTCAGCCTTTTGCCAGACACGAACCCAGTCGATCACAAAACGTTTCGGGAAGTCCCTGGTGGAGACGCCGCCCAGATTACGCCCTTCGGCCAGCTTGCCGCCAATCGCCAGATTCAGGATCAAATGGAATTCCCGGTCAAACGGCGCTCCGAGCGTTTTTGACCCGGAGGACCACCATTCGCTGCTGTCGCGTTCGGCATAGGTGCGGCCATCAACCTGCCAGGTGATGCGGTCATTCTGCCATTCGATGGAAAAAGTGTGGAATCCTTCGAGGATCTCGGGAAAATGTATCTCCGTTCCAACCTGACGATTGTCGGGCCATTTCCCACCGAAATGAAGGGTGCCAAGGATCGTGTCTTCGCGTTCGCCGGGACACGCGGCGCAGCGAACCCCCAAGTTGACCGCTTCGAGGATGTCGATCTCGCCCGATGCCGCCCAGGGCCCATAGCTATCCTTTTCGGGCAACATCCAGACTGCTGGCCAGATCCCTTGTCCCTGCGGCAGACTGGCCCGCACCTCGATCCGGCCATAACGCCATGCGGCTTTTCCCCTGGTGGTAAGCCGTGCAGAGGTGAAATCCCGGTGGGCCTCGGCATTTGGATCAGAGGCCTTTTGTCGCAAGGCTCTGGGCAATGCAGGACCGATCGAGCGCTGGCGAAGCGCGGTGATGACCAGTTTGCCATTCTCGATCGCGGCATTGCGCTTGCTGGCAGTATAGCATTGTCGCTCGCTATTTCCGCCGCCCCAACAATCGACGTCGAATTCCCATTTGGCCCGGTCGATCGTCGGTGCTTCGAATTCATCCGACCAGACCAGCTGCCAATCCTGAGCACTAACAGGCTTCGCCGCAAACAGCAGAAGCACGGCTGCGGCCGCCTTGCCCACACAAGACATCATTCCGCAGCAACATCCTTCGCACCGCAGTAACGGGAAACATAGGCGTGGTGTTCGGGCAGAGACGCGACGGTCTTGGAGACACTGTCGCGCAGGCCAGCCAACAGTTGGTCGAGATCCTCGTCCGAGAGCTTGGTGGCGACCGGGTGATAGGCGCGCGGCACTATCCCCTGTCCCATCATCACCTGGATCCAACTATTCTCGACGAACAGTTCCTCGTTCTTGCGAAAGACGCGCCCGGTCTCCCGGAACAGCTCGATCTTCTGGGTCAGGCTGTCGGGGATCTCCATGTCGGCGCATTGCCGCCAGAACGGGCTGTCGCGCCGTTCGGTGGCCTTGTAGTGGAGGATCAGGAAGTCGCGAACCTGCAACATGTCGGTATGCTGCTGGTCGTTGAATTCGGCCACATCGCGCTCGCTGACGTCGCCCATCGGCAGCATGCGAATAAGCCGCAGGACGGCGCGTTGGATAAGGTGGATACTGGTCGATTCGAGCGGCTCCATGAACCCGCTCGAAAGGCCGACAGCAATGCAGTTGCGGTGCCACTGCTTGCGCCGCGCGCCAGTTGTGAAACGTATGAAGTTGGGCTCGGTCAGCCGTTCGCCCTCGACACTCGACAGCAACCGGTCCAGCGCAGATTCGCGATCGAGGTAACGGCTGCAATAGACGATGCCGTTGCCCTGGCGATGCTGCAGCGGGATGCGCCACTGCCAGCCTGCATCATGTGCAATAGCGCGGGTATAGGGCACCGGTGGGCGTATGCTCGCGGTCTGCACTGCGATGGCAGCATCGCAAGGCAGGTAGTGCGTCCAGTCATCATAGCCGACGTGAAGCGCCCCTTCGATCAGCAGCGCGCGAAAGCCGGTACAGTCGAGAAACAGGTCACCCTCGATGCGTTGCCCCGATTCAAGCAGCAGTGCGGCAATGTGTCCAGTATCGCCGTCGAGCTGGACCTCGGCGATCTTGCCTTCGACCCGGCACGCGCCGTCGGCTTCGGCCAGTTTCCGCAGGAAAGCGGCATAAAGGCTTGAATCGAGCTGGTAGGCATAGTTCATACGGTTGTCCGGTAGATGCGCGAACCGACTGGAATAGGCTGCCTTCAGTTCAAGACAGTAGTCGTCGAAACTCGATTGGTGCCCCTTGGTCTGTCCGTGCATCCAGAAATGCTGGAACCCGGCAGACCAGTGATCGCGCCCGGTGAGGCCAAAGGAATGGAAGTACCTCTCACCCTGGACCTTCCAGTTCTCGAATTCGATCCCGAGCTTGAAGGTCGCCTGCGTTGCGCGCATGAAATCGGCTTCACCGATCCCTAGCAAACGGTTGTAGGTTACCAGCGGCGGAATGGTGCTTTCGCCGACACCAATCGTGCCGATGGCATCGGATTCGACCAGGGTCAGCTCGATCGCCTCCCCCAATGTCCGTGCCAGCGCAGCTGCGGCCATCCAGCCCGCAGTACCACCGCCGGCAACCACAACGCGCCGTTTTTTATATTCACTCATCATCGGCTAAGAGTCCTCAGAAGAAAGGCACGCAAACGTCCTGCAGATTCGGCGTCCAGCGGATCGAGAATTCCGCGCGCACCCGCTGGAATGTGGTTGGTTACCTCTGGCCCGTTGTTGAACACATAGTGCTCGAACAAAGCATGCCAGATCGCCTTGTCTTCGTGCGGCAGGTCACGAATCGAGAGAATTGCATGGTTGAGCGCATCCTGTGGCTGACCGAGGAAGCGCGGTGTATTGCGCCACCAGTAGTTGAGAAGGATGTTGAACGCTGACAGGCCTTCGACATGGTGCCACCACATCGAAGGGATGAAGAGTGCATCACCTGGCTCCAGCTCAGCCATCTGGGCTTGCTTGAGTGCATCCGTAAAGCCTGGATGTAAATTGAAGTCGGGTGCATGGAAATCGACCATGCTGACCGAGCGGCCTGCGGGCGTATTGTCGATCGGCCCGAGATAGAGGTTACGGATCTGGTCGGGCGGAAAAAGGGTGAAGCGACGGCGGCCGGCAACGCAGCAGGCCAGGTTATCGGGGAAATCGTTATGCGCGGCTATGCGGGTCGGCGTACCGATCCATAGGCTCACCAATGGCTCTCGCGCGCCGAGTTCGAGCCGGTTTTCCTCGTGCACGCCATCGAAATGGGTTGGGACGTCGATCGAGCCAAGATAGACGGCTGGTGAATCGGCGCGACCTTCATTGGCATCAAACCCGCCGAAGATGTCGGCCAGCTTTCCACGTGCAGTGCGGAAGTTCATGTCCATCGTCGCGTCATAGAACATCCGGCCATCGTGACCCGGCGGGCCGATCGAAACGGCAAATGGTACTGCACGGGCGCGCTCAAGCAGGTAGGTTCGTGCATCGCGCGCCGAACGCAAACCTGCTTGGACAAGCGGCCAATCGGAAACCAAGCCGCGGATGACAAACGGAGTCCGCGCGCCCTGCAAGAGCGCATCGAGGGTCGAAGAGTCAGCAGCCTCGCGCTCAACCACCGGTGGAATGGTGGCAAAAATTGAGGTGTCGGCCTCAGCCACCGGCTACCCGTGCGTTCTTGCGCCCAACCAGTTCGGAAAACTGAGAGACAGACGCCAGTGCCATGAAGATCGGCAGCAAAAACCCCTCGGAATGGAGCGCGCCAAGCGCGCCAAGCGCGTCGCCATCCAGCGAAGCAAGGCGACGCTCGTCAATCGTTTGGAAGCCGACCAGCGAATGTTGGGAACCGTCATTGAGCGGCACTTCGAGGGTAAAAGGCTCCAGCAGCTCGTAGCGTTCCAGTGCTGCAAAGAAACCCACGCTCTCCCGATAACCATGATCGAGATCGCCCAGCTTTTCGGCAATGGCTTCGAGATAAGGTGTAGGCATGCCGTCTTCATCGAAAACGCGGGTTCCTTCGCCGCTCGCTGCAATACGTGGATGGCCCATGTCGATATGGACCTGTGCCTCACCGTCATCTGTTGCCGGACGACCGACAAGGAATGGTTGGATGGTGAGCGCCAGCGGCCGGTACCTTGCGTCCCAGCGCTCTCCCTCAAGGAACAGGTTCTCGCCGTTTTCGAATCCAAAAAGCGCGAGCGCGGAGAGCTTGTCGCTTTCGACGTCGCGGCGAAACACGATCGGGAAGCACCCCTGTACCCGATGAAACTCTGCAGGCACGGTGAGGCAGGCCATGACATTGTCACCGTATTCCACCCCGGTTTCAGTACGCACCCTAAGGTCGCGGTGATCGGAGTTGTTGAGGATCTGGTGCTTGGTCATCGTTTGGCAAATTCTCCATGGGCCGCCCGTGGTTCCGCTCGCGCGGCTGCAGCGATGAAATAGTCCCTGTTCGCGGGCAACGCCGCCGCAAGTGCCCGGGCTCTCTCCCGCACATCGACCAGACGCGCGGCAGCTGCGGGCGTGGTCGTTATGCCTTGGGTCGGCACAGGAAAATTCATGCCGTAAAGCACATATTGCTGGCTGGCGGCGGAAAATATCTCGTTGACGCGGGGCAAGTCCCAAATCGCGGGTGGTTGTTCCTTCCACAGAGCAAGATTTTCAGCCAGACGCGGGGGGATCGTTTCAGGTGCGCGCTGCGCCTGCCAATAGGGTTCATCGCGGTGGCTGAGCACATAGTGCAGCTTGAGAAATTCGACGATCCGATCCCAACGATAGAGAAACAATTCGTTGAAGCGTGCAGCATGGATGTCCATTGTCGTGCGACTCGCGGGGAAGTTTTCCGCCAATGCCATCAGTGACAGTTCAATGAGCACGATTGCAGAGGCCTCGAGCGGCTCGATGAATCCGGCCGAAAGTCCGACCGCCAGGCAATTGCGCTCCCAGAAGCGGGCGCGGTGGCCGGTAGCGAAAGAGAGCTTGCGCGGCGCGAGCTGGTCCGGATCGACCCAAGGCACCTGTGCGCGCAGGTAATCCGAGAGAATTCGTTCCGAAGCCTCGTCCGTCAGGAAACGCGAGCTGTAGACGCAACCGATGCCGCGGCGGGTGGGCAGTGCAATGTCCCAGAGCCAGCCTGCCTCATGCGCTGTTCCGATAGTTTGAGAGGCCACCGGGCTGTCAGGCGCCACCGGCACTTGCACCGCGAGCGCACGGTCGTTGAAGGAGACGTCTGAGCGATCGATCCACTCAACGTCAAAATGCCTGCCAATGAGGATCGCGGCCTGGCCCGAGCAATCGAGGAAGAAATCGCCTGCAAGCGTTGCGTATTTGCGCAGTTCCAGCGCAGCTATATCGCCGTTTTCACCTGTTACCACGCCTATTACCTCGGCATAAATTCGCGTAACGCCAAGACGGTCAGTGGCGTGTCGCGCCAGCAACGCCGCGAACTTGCCTGCGTCGAGATGGTAGCCGTAATTCAAGGCTCCCGAATAGTCCGGCATGGTGCGCTGTCGCGGCGCGAGATCGCGCGCGCAGGTCGCATGCTGTGCAGTCATGGCAGCGGCGAAGGCTGTGTCGGCACTTCCAGCCTGCCAGGCAGCGAGGAGATCGCGCATGTCGCCCTGTGGTGGTTGGGTGAAGGGGTGAAGGTAGCTGTCGGCCGCAGACCCGTTGACCCATCCGTCAAAGCGTGAACCCTGCTTGAAGGAAGCATCGCATTCGCGCAGGAACTCAGCCTCGGAGATCCCTATCGTCGCCAGCGTGTCGCGCATGGTCGGCCAGGTTCCCTCCCCGACCCCGATGGTAGGGATGTCGGGCGATTCGACGAGGGTGATCGCCAGTTCTGGGTGCCGTGCGGCGAGCACGCAGGCCGATAGCCAGCCGGCCGTACCGCCCCCGACAATCACAATATGCTGCACCGAACCGATCATCGCGCTCTCATCAGGAAGCCTACCCGTCTCCACTATGCGGAAAGAGAGCCGCACCGGCAACCAGTGCGACTCTCTTTCTTTGGACCCGATTGGCTGTGACCTTTTGGGTCAGAAGGTAAACCGGACTCCCCCCGAGTAGCGGGCATAGCCAGGCGCCGCGAAGAAAATGGCGCGATCGTTGCGGCGCACGCCGGTGCGGTCCGAATTGGTAATATTGATCCCTTCCACGAACGCGGTCATACCTTTGCGGAATTCATAGCTCGCGCTCACGTCGAACTGGCCATACGACTTGATGTAATACGGATCCTGATCCTTACCGGAGAGGAACTTATCACGCCAATTGTAGGCGACGCGCGCCTGCAGGCCGTTCTTGTCGTAGAAGAGCACCGCATTCGCACTGTTGCTCGCGCCGGTGACGGCGAACTGTGTCGTCGTCCACGGCAAGGTGTTGTCGAAAGCGGTATCACTCTGGACGACCGTGTAGTTGAGGATCGCGCCGAATCCGGTTTCCCAGAAGTTGTGTTGGACGGCGAATTCCCAACCCCAGAGCCGCGCCTTCTGACTGCTGTTGGACGGCTGTGTGAAGGTGAAAATCACATCAGGG